>CAZGWV010000120.1:0-10036 GCA_964529555.1 uncultured Rhizobium sp. | reverse complement strand
AGCGTACCATCGATCGGCGCGCCCGGACGCGGATAGCCGTGCATCCACGGATCGGCGCTGCAGGCGTCGTGTCCTTTCGATAATTCCGACGCCGTGACGATGCTGGCGCCGTTGTCGCCGGCCGCCGTGCGTGTGATGGCGGCGAGCCGGCGCGCGATTTCCCGATCCGCATCCGCCTGTCCGGCGGGAAGGGGCGTGGCGGCGCACTGGCCGGCTTCCGGCAGCACGGCGAGATAGTCGACAAAGACCAGATGCGCCTCCGGCGCGCGGCGGCGGACTTCCTTCGCGAGCGTGCCCATGCTCGCGGCGAGGTTCGCGTAGGTTTGTTCGGCGGGTTCGGGCGCGATTGCGCGGCAGTCTTCGCCTGACTCTCCCGCCTCCACCGCGAGCGCTGCGCACGATCCCGCCGCGAGCCTGCCGATATAGTTGAGGTCGTTGCCGCCGATGGTGACGGTGACGAGCTTCGTATCTGCCGTCAGCGCGTCCAGCTGGGCCGGGATCGCATCGCGCGGGCCGGTGAGATGCGCCGTGGTTGCGCCGCTGCAGCTGACATCGGTCAGCGCCAGGCCAAGCCGCGCGGCCAGCTGGTGCGCATAGTTCTGCGTCGAGCGGTAACAGGGCGCCGGCGTCGCCTCATAGTAATCGGGAATGCCGGGACCAGCCGCGAAGGATGATCCCATCGCAACATATTTCGCGCCGGGCGCAAGCGATGGCGACGCCACGCACCCCGCCAGGGCGGCGATGGCGGCAAAAGCGACGATGATGCGCATGGATGCTTCTCCGCAGGAATGCGCGCCCAGCCGGCGCTGGCGCGAACGTCGTGCCTAGGCGAAACGCGCCGTGCGCGCTAGACCGCCCGCATGACCATCGAACCTGTCATCCTCGAAAACGCCTTCGTCCGGCTCGAGCCGCTGGAGGAACGTCACCGCGAGCCGCTGCGCGAGGCGGGCAATGACCCGGATCTGTGGCGCTTCGCCAACGTGAACCTCGATAATTCCGATTTCGATGCATGGATGGACGTCCGCCTCGCCGACATGAAGCGGGCAGGCGAGATGACCTACGCCGTGCGCGCCAAGGCGTCGGGCGCGTATGCGGGCTCGACGAGCTTTCTCGCCTACGTGCCGGCGCACAAGCGCGTCGAGATCGGCTGGACCTGGTATGCGAAGTCCGTATGGGCGGGCGCGGTCAATCCGTCGTGCAAGCGGCTGCTGCTGGCGCATGGCTTCGAGGTGCTGGGGCTCAATCGCATCGAGTTGAAGGCGGATGCCCGCAATACGCGGTCGTGCAAGGCGATGGAGCGTTTCGGCGCGACGTTCGAGGGCGTTCACCGCGCGCATATGGTGCGCCCCGATGGCCGGCTGCGCGACACGGCCTGGTTCAGCGTGATCCGCGAGGAATGGCCGCGCGTGCGCGATGGGCTGGACCGGCGGCTCGAGGCGTTCAGCCCGCCTGCATGATGCTTGCAGTTGCGGCGCGAGGCGATGGCGCGTAGGCCGCCGCCATGAACACGCACGCGCCGGCATCCGAGATCAGCTTCGACGATTTCCTCAAGGTCGACGTTCGCGTCGGCGTGATCGTCGCCGCCGAGCCGTTCCCCGAGGCCCGCAAGCCGGCGATCAAGCTGCGCATCGATTTCGGTGCGGAGATCGGCGAGAAGCGGTCATCGGCCCAGATCACGAAACATTATGCGCCCGAAACGCTGGTCGGAAAGCGCGTGCTGGCGGTGGTGAATTTTCCGCCGCGCCAGATCGGCAAGTTCATGTCCGAAGTGCTGACGCTCGGCGTGCCCGACGCCGAGGGCGCGGTCGTGCTGATTGCGCCAGACATTGAGACGCCCATCGGCGGAAGGTTGTTCTAGCCAACCTTCGCAACGGCCCCGGTCTCCGGCGCGCGCACGCGCACGCGGGAGATTTCCGAGAGCAGGTCGCGTTCGGCCAGCGGCTTCGAGAGATAGCCGTCCATGCCCATGCCGAGATAGCGCTCGCGGTCGCCGCTCATGGCGTCGGCGGTCAGCGCGATCACCGGCGTCGTCGACCACGGTTCGCTGCTGGCGCGGATTTTCGCGATGGCGGTGGGTCCGTCCATCACGGGCATGTGCATGTCGAGCAGCACGACATCGAACGCCTCGCGCTCCAGCGCTGCGATGGCTTCGGCGCCATTCACGGCTTCGACGATGCGCATGTTGAACGGTCGCAGGAACAGCGCTGCAACCTGCCGGTTGATCGGGTGATCGTCGACCAGCAGGATGCGAAGGTTGCTCTGTTTGAGTACGTCGCGAATGTCGGCAGGTGCGCTCGGGCCCGCGGGCGAGGCGGCGACGCGCGGCTTGGCGGGGCCGGCGCGGAACGAGAAGCGGAAGGTCGAGCCGCGCCCCTGCTCGCTGGCGGCCGAGGCCGCGCCGCCCATCAGCTCGGCGAGGCGTCGCGTGATCGACAGGCCAAGGCCGGTGCCGCCATGGCTGCGCTGGATCGATTCATCGGCCTGCGCGAACGGCTTGAACAGGCGGCCGAGCGTCTCGGCGTCCATGCCGGCGCCGGTGTCGCGCACGATTACCTCGATCATGTGCGCGCCAAGGGGCAGGGGCTTTGCGTTGACGATCGCCTCGATACGGCCCTGCTTGGTGAACTTGATCGCGTTGGAGAGCAGATTGGAAATACACTGTTGCACGCGCACGGCGTCGAAAGAGGCCCACGCCGGAAGCTCGGCGTCGAAGGCGAGCGTCAGATCCAGGCCTTTCTCCTCGGCGCGCGGCTTCCACAGCGCCAGCTGGCGGCGCATCACATGGATGAGGTTCACGTCGGCGCTGACGATATCGAACTTGCCCGCTTCGATCTTGGACAGGTCCAGCACGTCGTTGAGCAGCGCCATCAGCGTCTTGCCGGATTCGATAATCGTGCCGACATAGTCGCGCTGCTGCTCGTTGAGCTCGGTCGAGGCCAGCACCTGCGCCATGCCGAGCACGCCGTTCAGCGGCGTGCGGATTTCATGGCTCATGTTGGCGAGGAAGGCGGATTTTGAGACGCTGGCGGTCTCGGCGGCCTTGCGGGCCTTGTCCAGTTCCTTCTCGCGTTTGCGCAACTCGGTGACGTCGACCGAAATGGCGGCCTTGAGGCCGTTGGACATGGGCCGGAAGGTGATCATCACATGGCTGCCATCGTCGGCAGTCGTTGCGTAGGTCTCGCCATTGTAGAACTTGGCTTCGAAGTGATCGGTCAGGCGTCCGATCTCGTCAGCCGGAGCGTTGGGCACGAGGCGGAGCACGGTCGCCTCAAGCGCCTCGCGATAGTTCATGCCCGCGTCCATGTCGGCATACATGCGGCCGAAGCGCTCCAACGTGACGGAGTTGGCGTATATCGGGCGGGCGTCCTTGTCGTAGATGGCGATGCCATCGCCGAGGGCCTCGATGGCCTCAAGCACGGTTTCCAGATCCAGATGCTGGTCGATATTCAACCGGCGCTCCCTTGTCGTGCCAGGTTTAGCGCCCCCGCTACCGGCAATCCGCCGACGTTCTCGCACAAGATAGTTAAGGCGCCGTGTGCCGTGGCTAACCCGGTATTAACGGGATGTTTCAACCGGCTTTCATCGAGCCCGCCCTGGCGATGGCTTGCGGCGGGCGTCCATCGCGCACGCGGCTGATCTCGGACAGGAGTTCGCGCTCCGACAGCGGCTTGGACAGGTAGCCGTTCATGCCCATGCCGAGATAGCGCTCGCGGTCGCCGCTCATGGCGTCGGCGGTGAGGGCGATCACGGGAATGTCAGCCCAAGGCTGCCCGCTCGCGCGGATGCGGGAGATGGCGGTGGGTCCGTCCATCACGGGCATGTGCATGTCGAGCAGCACGATGTCGAACGCCTCGCGCTCAAGCGCGGCGAGCGCTTCCAGGCCGTTCACGGCCTCGACGATGCGCATGTTGAACGGGCGCAGGAAGAGAGTGGCGACCTGACGGTTGATCGGGTGATCGTCGACCAGCAGGACGCGAAGATTGCTCTGCTTGAGGTGTTCGCGCATGTCGCCGCCGTGGGCCGGGCGCGCGGTCGTGCCGGCTTCGGGTTGTGTCTTTGCGGGGTGGCCGAGGAAGGTGAAGCAGAAGGTCGAGCCGCGTCCGGGCTCGCTGGCGGCCGAAGCCGTGCCGCCCATCAGCTCGGCAAGGCGGCGCGTGATCGACAGGCCAAGCCCGGTGCCGCCATGGCTGCGCTGGATCGTCTCGTCGGCCTGCGCGAACGGTTTGAACAGGCGGCCCAGCGTTTCGGCGTCCATGCCTGCGCCGGTGTCACGGATGCGCACTTCGATCATGTGTGCGCCGTCTGCGGCGGGGCGTGCGGCGACGAAGATTTCGACCTGGCCTTCGCGCGTGAATTTGATCGCGTTCGACACAAGGTTCGACACGCACTGCTGGACGCGCACGGTGTCAAACGACAGGTAGGCGGGCAGTTCGGCATCGAAGGCGAGCGAGAGGTCCAGCCCCTTTTCCTCGGCGCGCGGTTTCCACAGGCGCATCTGGCGGCGCATCATGTGATGCAGGCTGGCGTCGGTCGGCACGATATCGAACTTGCCCGCCTCGATCTTGGACAGGTCCAGCACGTCGTTCAGCAGCGCCATCAGCGTCTTGCCGGATTCGAGGATCGTCGTCAGGAACTCGCGCTGCTGCCGGTCGAGCGGCGTCGACTCCAGAACCTGCGCCATGCCCATGATGCCGTTCAGCGGCGTGCGGATCTCATGGCTCATATTGGCGAGGAAGGATGACTTGGACTGGCTCGCCGCCTCGGCCGCAAGCTTGGCCTTCTTCACCTCGGCCTCGCGCCGGCGAAGATCGGTCACATCGACGGAAATCCCCGCCTTCCGCCCACGCGACATCTGCCGGAACGTGGCCATCACGGTCCGGTTGTCTTCCGACTGCGTCATGTAGGTTTCGCCCGACTGAAAATAGGCGAAGTACGAGTCGGCCGCGTCGGCGATGGCCATGTCGGATGCGCCGGGAAGGGCGGTGCGCAGCTGGGCGGCCAGCGCCTCCCTGTGGGACATGCCGTCGGCCATGCCCTGATAGTAAGTTCGGAAGCGACGATAGGCGACGGCGTTGACAAACAGCTGGCGGTCGTCGGGGCCATAGATGGCGATGCCGTCATTCAGCGCTTCAAGCGCCTCAAGCACGGTCTCCACGTCGAGGTCTTGAATCGTGGGCATCGTTTCCCCCGTGGCCGCGGTTGTCTTTGCATGCCGCGCGGGCGGAAAGTTGCCGCGTCAAGGTTAAGGTTTGGTAGGTGCAGCGGCAGGGCTCGGCCCGCCGCTGACGTTCCCGGCTCCCGCGTGCGGCTCGAACGGGGAAAGCCGATTGCGACGACGCCGGCGTGGCTGTTGCGGCAGGCGTGTTCAAGCTGGCAATCCGATGCGGGCGCGAATGTCGGCGGGCGACAGTCCCGCAGCCCGCAATGCCGCAAGGGTCACCGATCCATCGCGCTTGGCATAACGCTTTCCGTTGGCGTCCGTGATGAGCGTGTGGTGCGTATAGATCGGGCGCGGCAATTCGAGCAGGCGTTGCAGCAGAACATGAATGTGCGTCGAGGCGCGAAGGTCTTCGCCGCGAATGATGTGCGTCACGCCTTGCAGCGCATCGTCGTGCACAACCGAAAGGTGATAGCTCGTCGGCGTGTCCTTGCGCGCGAGGATTACATCGCCGAGAGATTGCGGGCGCGCCGCTATGATCCGTTCGTCGTTCGATCCGGTTTCGCGTTCGCAAAAATACAGACGCGCGAACTCTTCGCCTAGCAGGTCCTGTGAATATCTGATCGACAGGCGCCACGCGAAGGAATCGCCTCGTGCGAGTCGCGACTGTTCTTCGTCCTTGCTCAGATGGTGCAGGGGGCCGCGATAGATGACGCCGTCAGGCCCTTCGCCTTCGCCATGTGGCGCGGACATTGCCTGCTCCATGACTTCGCGGCGCGTGAGGAAGCAGCGATAGACGACGCCAAGCGAGCGCAGCTTTTCGAGCGCGACTGCATAGTCGGGCAGGTGATCGGACTGGCGGCGAACAGGCCGAGACCAGGCGAGGCCAAGCCAGGCGAGGTCTTCGAGAATGCCCGCCTCAAACTCGGGCTTGCATCGGCCCCGGTCGATATCCTCGATCCGCAGCAGGAATGCGTCGCCGCGAGCGCGAGCCTCGTCGTGCGCAAGAATGGCGGAATAGGCGTGGCCCAGGTGAAGCCTGCCTGTCGGGCTCGGTGCAAAGCGTGTCGTGAAGTGCGGCGCCACGCCGGTCTCCAAGTCTGCCTGCCACGCTCAATGCGCCATCAGGACGCCGCATGGCAACGTCCAGGGGGGCGACCGGCGGTAGGGTCGGAGTTAGTTCTGCGTGCCGCGCAGCGTATCCCACGAGCGCGTGGGGTTCAGCATGGCGCGGAAATAGTCGCGATTGGAGTCGACCAGCGCCTTGGGCATTTCCGGGCCGGCGGCGAGGCCGATGTCCTCGAACTTGCCCTGCAGGCCCAGCACCATCATCAGGTTCTGGGTCACGCGGCTGTCGGCGCCGGGCAGGGCGACGGCCTGGCGAAGCGTCTGCTCGGCAAGGCCGGGCTTGCCTTCCAGCGCATAGGAGAGGCCGAGATTGGACAGGATTTTCGGATTGTCCGGCGAAAGCGTGAGCGCGCGGGTGTAGTAGCCCTGGGCCGCAGCGTGCTGGTCGAGGCTGTCCATCGTGACGCCGATCAGCGACATCATGCGCCAGTCGCCCTGGCCGCCGACTTCGGCGCGCGCCAGCGCCACGGCGGCGTCCTGGGCCTTGCCCTGGTCGAGCATGGCCTGCGCGAAGATCATGGTGAGTTCGGCGTCGCCCGGCTTCATCGAGAGCGCCTGCGCCGAAATTTCGACCGAGCGCGGGCCCGAACCGATGGCGCGCAAGGCGCGGGCGTATTTCAGCGACGCCTCGTATTCGTTGGGGTTCTTCTCGTATTCGGAGGCCCAGAACGAGGCCTGGGTCAGCAGGTCCTGCTGGTCGGCCAGGGCGCGCGTCTCCGGCGTTGCGGGCAGCAGCGGGCTGGTTGCGCTGTCGATAAGCGCCAGTTCCTCCTCGCTCGGCGGCGGCGCGGTGGCGCAGGCAGCAGCAAGGGCGGCGAGGCTGAAGGCGGCCGCGATACGGCTGATGGCGGGCATGGGGCGTCCCCTCGAATCTTACTGGAAGCTTGACGCGGGTCGCATCAACGAAGCGTTAATGGGGCTGTTTCGATTCCGAGAGCTGAGCCATGCACCCCACCTTCCTGTCCCGTTCGTCCTCCGCGATCCCGCTGGTCTTGCTGACCGCGAAGGGTCTTGGGCCGTGGACGAAGGATCAGCCGGACAATGTGAAGCGGCTGGTGGATGCGGCAGGCTTCAAGGCGGATACGGGCAAGGTGCTGCTGGTGCATGGCGCCGATGGATCGATCGCGCAGGCGCTGGTCGGCTTGGGCGAGGGCAAGGATGGGTTCGCGCTTGCCAGCGTACCGGGCGCGCTGCCTCCGGGCGACTATGCGTTGGGCGACGTGCCTGCCGGGATGAATGGCGAGACGCTGGCGCTTGGATGGGCGGACGGCGCCTATCGCTTCACGAAATACAAGACGGGCGAGAAGCCGCGCCGGCTGGTGCTGCCGTCCTCCATCGACGCGGACGAGGTGAGCCGGCAGGCCGAGGCGATCGACTGGCTGCGCGATCTCGTCAACACGCCGCCGTGCGATATGGGTCCCGCGCAGATCGCCGCCGAAGCCGAAGCGATGGCGAATGCGTTTGGCGCGAGCGTCACGATCACGCTGGGCGAGGCGCTGGAGAGCGGCTTCCCGATGGTGCATGCGGTGGGCAAGGGCGCAGCGCAGGCGCCGCGCTTCATCGAGATCGCGTGGGGCAAGGAGAGCGATCCGAAGATCGCCATCGTCGGCAAGGGCGTTGCGTTCGACACGGGCGGGCTGAACATCAAGACCGCCGGCATGGGGCTGATGAAGAAGGACATGGGCGGGGCCGCTCATGCTCTGGCGCTCGCGCGGCTGATCATGGGCGCGGGGCTTCCGGTGCGGCTGATCTGCTGCGTGCCTGCAGTCGAAAACTCCATCGGACCGGACAGCTTCCGGCCGTCGGACATTCTGAAGTCGCGCAAGGGCCTCACGGTTGAAGTCGAGGACACCGATGCCGAAGGCCGCCTGATCCTTGGCGACGCTCTCACGCGCGCGAGCGAACACGATCCCGAACTCATCATCGATTTTGCGACGCTGACGGGCGCCGCGCGCGTGGCGCTGGGGCCCGATCTCGCGCCGCTCTACACGGACGATGAAAGCCTTGCGGGGGACATGGCTGCCGCTGCTGCAACGACTGGCGATCCCGTGTGGCGGATGCCGCTGTGGCGCGGATATGAAGGCGGGCTGCGTTCGCCCATCGCGGACATGAAGAATCTCGGCGATGGGCCCATGGGAGGTTCCATCACGGCGGCGCTTTTCCTCAAGGCTTTCGTTTCGGCGCCGAGTTGGGCGCACTTCGATATCTGGGCCTGGCGACCTGCGCGCTTTGGCCGTCCTGCTGGCGCGGCCGCGTGCGGGTTGCGTGCTGTGTGGAGCGTGCTTCGCAAGCGATATGGCGGCTAGTCAGACATATTCGCGGAGGCAATAGCGTCTTTCGATTCATGGAGCGAATTTTATCGTCCTGTTCTGCTTGAACCGCGCGCCGTTTCGGGCGAGTCTCCGCGTGGGGCTGGCCAATGGAGCTGACATGGATCGCGCATCCGCGCTTGCCCTACTAAAAGACGTATTGGCGGAAACCGTTCGCGCCGATGGTCCCGATCTAAACGTAAGACAGGCCGCTATTCTCCTGCGAGTTTCGCTGGAGCCGGGGCCTCACACCGTCCGCGGACTCGCTGAGGCGCTCAGCCTCGGCAAGCCAGCGGTGAGCCGCGCGCTCGATGCGCTGTCGGGTCTGGGTCTTGCGGTTCGGGTTCCCGATGAAACTGACCGTCGCAGCGTGCTGGTGAAATCCACCGCGCGTGGCCTTGCTGTTCTTGCGGGGCTGGGCGATCGCGTCATCACTTGCGAGCGTGCACTGGGCCAGAAGCCCGCTGTGCAGGCGCCGCGTCCCTTCCAGTCGATACCAAACGGGAGCGACACCACCTCGCATGCCGCCTGATCGATGGTCGGGCGATGCCCGGCTGACGCCTAGAACCGATGCTGGACCGGGGGAGGCGATGCGCGTCTCCGCCGGCTCAGCGGCGTTGCGGAAGGCGCCGGACGGGAGCGCTGAACAGGTCAACCAGATGCTGTTCGGCGAGCCCGTGCGGCTGTTCGAGCGGGATGGCGAATGGGCCTACGTCCAGCTCGGGCTGGACCATTATGTCGGCTGGGTGCGGCTTGCGAGCCTGGCCCCTGCGGGGATGGAACCCACCCATCGTGTGCGGGTGTTGCGGACCTTTCTCTATGAACGCGGCGACATGAAGAGCCGTCCGATGCGCGCGATCTCGATGAATGCGCGGCTGGCGCTCGGTGAAACCTCCGGGAACTTTGTTGCCGTCGATGGCGGCGGCTGGGTGTTTGCGCGGCATGTCGCGCCGCTGGATGACACCGAGACGGATTTCGTTGGCGTCGCCCAACGCTTTGTCGGGTCGCCCTATCTGTGGGGCGGGCGGGAGAGCGCGGGGATCGATTGCTCGGGCCTCGTGCAGGTGTCGCTGCAGGCGACGGGCGTCTATCCGTTGCGCGACACAGATATGCAGGAGCAGACGCTCGGCCTTCTCCATCAGCCCGCGCCGGATTTCTCGGATCTGGAGCGCGGCGATCTGGTTTTCTGGAAGGGCCATGTCGGGATCATGTGTACGCCCTCGATGCTGCTGCATTCGAGCGCGCGGGACATGCATTGCGAGATCGAGCCGCTGATGCAGGCCGTTGACCGCATTCGGCCCATCGCGGGCGATGTGCGGAGCGTGCGGCGGTTCGGGTAGGGCGAGGCGAGGCTTCGCTGTCAGGCCGGCTGGATGCCGCCTGGGATGCTGTCGTTCTGCCCTTCAAATGGAGGGCTGAGGGCGCGGACGAAACCGCGTAG
>CAZGWV010000119.1:6223-10164 GCA_964529555.1 uncultured Rhizobium sp. | reverse complement strand
ACTACCTTGACATGGTAGGGGTCACAGGTTCGATCCCTGTACCGCCCACCAGCCTCGCGATCTGAAACTTTGCAGAGACAAAAATGAAAAGGCCGGAGCGGTTGCTCCGGCCTTTCCTTTTTGGGTCTGTGGCCCAGCCCTAGAGGTCGATATCGTCGCGGGGGGCCATCATGCGGCCGATGCCGGCGGCGGCCATTTCCTTGGCGTCGAGTGCGCCGCTGCCATCGACGTCCAGCGCCTTGAAGCGCGGCTTGATCGAGGCCATCGGGCCCTTGAGCTCGCTCTCCTGGATCAGGCCGTCGAGGTTGTCGTCGATCATGCCGATCGACATCGACGCCATCAGCTGCTGCTGCAGGTCGTTGCGGACATTGTCGACGGTCTCGTCGGCCCAGCGATAGTTGACCCGGAAGTACATCATCTCCTCATGGGTCTGTTCGCCCCAGGTGATGTCGCGCTTCGGATCGGGGTTGGCGCGGTTGTTGGCCGAGTTGTCATAGATCCACTTGGCGACGAGCTTGGTCCCTTTCTTGATGAGGATCGGCTCCACCGGATCGTAGTCGCGCTGCCAGTTGAAGTCGTACTTCGGCAGCGACAGGAGCATCTCTTCCTTGCCGTCCGGCGTCACCTGCTTCAACTCGACCGAATAGCCGCGATAGTGCGAGTGCGGGTAGAGCGTGTAGATATACGCATCCGCCGGGAAGACCTGATAGGACACTTCCTCGTGGCGCGCGGCGCCAGCCGGAATCTTCAGCCCGAAATCGCCGATGACGGTCGAACGCTTGATGAATTTCGGCGGCTCCTTGAGCGTGTAGAAGCCGATCTGCGTGCGGTCGGTCGAGGCCTTGCCGGTCGTGGTGTAGTGCATCTGGAAGTTCAGCTTGCCGCCGCCGGGAACCGGCGCGCCGGCATCCTTGGCGATGACCTGCGCTTCCGCGCCCGGCGTGTACGAGCCAACCGAGCCGCCCGGAATTTTCGAGCGGGGACGGGTCGGATCCGCCATGTGGTTCGAGACGACATGGTGCAGGACCGAGCGGTCGCCCGGCTTGATGGAGATGGCGCGCAGCCAGGCGTCTTCCTTGAATGGGTTATCGACGCGCATGTTCTGGTATTCGACGAGGCCGGAGGCGGCCACATCGAACGCCGGCAGCTCGACGATCACGTCCGGCTCGCCGAGATAGGTCGGCCATTCCGGGGCTTCGCCAGCGTCTTCCTTGAGGACGTCGCGGCCCGCGCCGCGCGGCGCGCCGGCTTCGAGCCAGTGGATCAGCGTCTTGGTTTGCGCAGCCGTCATGCCCTGGTCGTTCTGGAACGTGCCGATGTGCGGATCGGCGAAGTAGGGAGGCATGCGTTCGGCGCGGACCGACTCGCGGATCATCGGGGCAAAGGCTTTGACGACGTCATAGCTGTCCATGGCGAACGGCGCGATGCCGCCCTTCTGGTGGCAGGTGACGCATTTGGCCTGGAGGATCGGCGCGACTTCGTCCGTGTACGAGATGTTGGCGTGTTCCTGCGCCTTGCCACGCTCCGGGAAGGAGATTGCGGCGCCCGTCTTCACGTCAACGCGGGAGTTCGTCACGGGCGTGCCCGCGAGGATCGCCTTGATGGCGTCTGCGGCGTAAGCCTTGCCGTTGGCCGCGAGCGGGCCGTGGTAGGAGATGGCAAAGCCGTCTTTCGGGGTGATGACGAAGATCTCGCCTTCGCGCTGGATGCCGAGCGATTCGCCGACGAGTTGCAGCTCATCGACCAGCACGGGGATGTCGAAGCCCTGCGCCTTGGCTTCGGCGGCGACTGCATCGCGCGAAGAGGCGGAGTTGAGCATGTAGAAGAGAACGCCCTGGTCCTTGTAGGTCGCCTGCAGCTTTTCGAGTTGGGCGGCGGCGGCGCGCGAAGCAGGTGAGCCGTTGAGTTGGCTCATAATCACGATCGCCTTGGCGTCGCGGAAGTAGTGGAGCTCGTGGGCCAGACGGCTCTGGTCGGTCAGCTGGAAGTTGTCGGCCTTGGCCGGTACGGTCACCGTGGCGGGCGACGGCGCGGCGATGGCGGAGACGCCCGCAATGGTAGCGATGCCGAGCACCGCAGCGGCCATGGTCGAGGCCAGCAACTTGAACTTCATGAGGTATATCTCCCGTCGTCGCGCGCTCGCTCAGCGCGATCTTGTAACTCTCATTACTACAATCGCCCGCAAGCCGAAACTGACGGGAGCGATCGGGAGGTCACGATTGCGACAGGTTATGTGAGCTTGGTATTGGGTTGACGCAAGGGAAGACTGAGGGGGCCGGTCAGGCGGTAGACGTTGGCGAGATTGTCGGCAGTCAGGACCTCCGCCGGGGGGCCGTGGGCGACGACCTGGCCGGCGTTCATCAGGACCAGCCGGTCCATGAAGCGGATCGCGAGGGGCAGGTCGTGGATAACGGTGAGGACGCCCATACCAGCGCGAGCGCGGTCACGCAGGATCTCCATGACGTGGAGCTGGTGGTACGGATCGAGCGCGGCGATGGGCTCGTCGGCGAGCAGAAGCGGGGCTTCCACGGCGAGGGCGCGCGCGAGCAGGATGCGGGTGCGCTCTCCGCCTGAGAGAACGGCAACCGGGCGGTCGAGCAGGGCTTCACCTTCGACGGCGGCGATGGCGCGGGCGACGGCTTCGCGGTCTGCCTGCGTCGCGCCGCCCAGGCCCGCCTGATGGGGATAGCGGCCCAGCATCACGACATCATGCGCGGTGAGGCGCCATTCGACACGACGATCCTGAGGCAGGAAGGCGATGGCCCGCGCGCGTGCCTGCGCCGGCATGGCGGCAAGGTCTGCGCCATCGAGCGTGACTGAGCCAGCCTCGCGCGGCGTGATGCCGAGCAGGGCGCGCAGAAGGGTCGACTTGCCCGCGCCGTTGGGGCCGATCAGTCCGACGAGTTCGCCGGACGCAAGCTGGAGACTCGCGCCATCGACGATGGTTCGGCCGCGCGCCGTGACGGTGATGCCGGATGCTTCGAGCCTCATGACTCAAGCTCCGTGCGGGCGCGGAAGATGAGCCAGAGGAAGAAGGGCGCGCCGACCAGTGATGTGACGACGCCGAGCTTCAGCTCGATGCCTGTTGGCAGAATGCGGACGAGAATATCGGCGGCGATGAGAAGCGCCGCGCCGCCGAGAGCGCTGGCGGCGAGCAGGCGCCCCGGTGTGTGGCCCACCAGCGGGCGGAGCAGATGCGGCACAACCAGTCCGATGAAGCCGATGCCGCCGCAGATCGCCGTGCCCGCGCCGACGCCGATGGAGGTGCCGCCAATCACGAGCATGCGCGTTCGCTTGAGGCTGACGCCGAGGCTTGCCGCTGTTTCCTCGCCGAGGCTGAGCGCGTTGAGGGCGCGTGCGGCGACAAGCAGCATGACCGCGCCGAGCGCCATCAGCGGTGCGGCGAGGGCGACATGGTCCATGCTGCGGTCGGTGACGGAGCCCATCAGCCAGAACATGATTTCGGCTGCGGCATAAGGGTTTGGCGACAGGTTGAGCGCGAGCGACATGAGGGCGGCGCAGAGGCTGGAGATGGCGACGCCGGCTAGCACGAGCGTGAGCATCCCGCCGCGCCGGGCGAGCGCGAGCAGGATGAGCGCGCTTGCGAGTGCGCCTGCGATGCCCATCACGGGCAGGGCGAGCGGAAAGGCCATCGAGGCACCGGTGTAGAGCGCGATGACTGCGCCGAGCGATGCCGACGTGGTGACGCCGACGACGCCGGGATCGGCGAGCGGATTGCGCAGCAGGCCCTGAAGGGCCGCTCCGGCCATGCCGAGTGTGGCGCCGACCATCAGCGCAAGCAGTGTGCGCGGCAGGCGGACTTCGCCGACCATGATCCATGCCAGATCGCCATCGCCGCGCGCGAGCATCGCTGCGATTTCAGAAGGGCCGCCGCCCGGTCCGACTGCGAGCGAGACGGCGCCAAGGATGAGGCAAAGGAG
>CAZGWV010000119.1:0-6123 GCA_964529555.1 uncultured Rhizobium sp. | reverse complement strand
TGCGCCTGAAGCGCTGCAAGGCGGGTGTCGAAATCCGCGATGACGGCTTCGGCGCGTGCGGGCTCGCCTACCAGATCGCCAAGGCGGCGGATGTTGGCGCGCATATCCGAAAATGTGTTTTCGGGCGCGAATGTTTCGACCCGATAGCCGAGACGGCGCAGCAGGTTGGCGGCTGTCGTCGCTGCGAACTGTCCGGCGAGGATCAGGTCGGGATCGAGCTTGATGATCTCTTCTGCAAGCCCGTGATTGACCGGAATTCCGGCCGAGATGTGATCGAGGCCCAGCGGGGCGTTGATCGGCTCGCGCGACAGATAGGTGATCGAGGCGATGCGGGAAGGATCGACGATGCGCATGAGCAACTCGTCGGTGCAGAGGTTCATCGAGACGATGCGTTGGGGTTGGGTTTGGGCGTGTGCGTGAGCGGGGAAAGAGAAAACGGCGAAAAGCAGCGTCAGAAGATTGATCAGTCGAGAGACCCCCTCCGTCACGCCGCTGCGCGGCGCGCCACCTCCCCCACTTGCGCTGCAAGTGAGGGAGGCAAGGCGCCTGCGTTCGGGAGAGATGGATCGTGGCGTCTTTGTCGCGAGACGGAGGGGGCGGCTCGATGCGGCCCCGCTCGCGTCGCGCGTTTCGTACTTCGGTCTTTTGGACCGGAGCTGTTTCACTTCGTGGTTTCCTCACGGAAGCGGACGCCGAGATACAGGGCGCGGGGCGCGCCCAGATAGCCGATGACTTCTTCGTACCTTTCGTCGAGCAGGTTTTCCACGCGGCCGTAGATTTCGAACGTATCGCTGATCTGCCATGCAGCGCCAAAGCGGACGAGGGTCCAGGGATCGACCTGCGTGCGCATGCCTGTGCCGAAATCGGAGTCGTAGGATTCGCCAGTGTAGGAAACGCCGAGATTCAGCTTGATCGGGCCGCCGAAGACTTTCCAGCTCGCATCGAGCGAGGCGGTCTGTTCCGGGCGGCGAATCTCGATGCCGGCGGGTTCGGTCGCGTCGAGTTGCGTGAATGTGCCGTAGAGCGAGATGTCGTCGGTCGGGTCGGCGTAGACGGTGAACTCCCAGCCCGAACGGTCGCTGTTGCTGGTGCGGTTGAGCGCTGTCGTCTGGAAAGTCGGCAGGAAGGCTGTGTAGATCTCGTTCTCGAGATCGGACGAGAAGTAGGTGACGTCGAGCGTCACCGCGCCATCCATGAAGGACTGCTCGATACCCGCGTCCCAGCCGATGGCTTCTTCAGGCACGAGGTTGGCGTTGCCGATGAAGGAGCTGGGATCGAAGCCGAACTGCTCGATGAAGGTCGGGTTCGTGACGCCCGTGCCGATAGAGCTGTGCAGGCGCGTGCCGGTATTGGGAATGACCCACGAACCGGCGACACTCCACGTATCGGCGTCCTGGAAGGCGTCATTGTCGTCGTGGCGCACCGTGGCGTGGAGGAAGAGTTGGTCGGCGATTTCTGCGCGATACTGCAGGCCGAAGGCGTTCAGTGTGCGCTTCTCGTCGCGAACGGAGAAGGCGTCCTCGTAGGTTTCCTTCTCGTGCTCGGCAAAGCCGGTGATGAAGCTGGCGAAGCCCTCATCGCCGAATGCGTAGGTGGACTGGATCGCCGCCGTGAAGCGCGAGCTGTCCGTGCCGCTTGTGTAGAGCGGGACTAGAAGCAACTCGGCCGGCGTGGGGACCGGCGGGCCCGAGAGGTAAGGGAAGTCGGTCAGGCGGTTGCGGCGGCTCGCGTCCACATGGGAGACCGAGACGAGCGTTTCCCACGCGCCGGCCCACGGGTCGATCGTGGCTGAGGCGCCGACGACGAGCTGTTCGTGCTCGGTGCGGCTTGCGTCGTCATAGGTGCGGCCCGCGATGGGGAAGCCGTAGGCCTGACCGTCGAGCTCGGACTTGGCGGTCATGTAGCGGGCGACGCCATTCACGCGCAGCATGTCGGAGAGTTTCATGCCGGCGCGGACATTTACCGTGGTGATGTCCGTGCCTTCCTTGTCGCCTGCAACGCCGCCTTCGCCGACAGCAGGAACGCCATTGGCGGTCTGGCTGGGCGAGGTGTCGTAGCCGTTCGAGGCAAGCCGATTGAAGGAGAATGAAGCAAAGGCGTCGCCATTGCCGATGCCAGCGCTGGCTTCGATGTCGGTCGTCTCGAAGGAGCCGAGTTCGACTGACGCGCCGGCATAGTGTCCATCAAGCTCGCGGCGAGAGACGAGGTTGACGACGCCGGCGAGCGCATTCGAGCCGTAGAGCCCGCTTTGTGGTCCGCGCAGGAATTCGATGCGGTCGAGGCCGGCAGTGGTGAGGGTCGAGAAGTCGGTCTCGTTCTGGTCGGGGCTCGAGATGTCGATACCGTCGAGCAGGACGAGCGTGTGGTTGGCTTCGGCGCCGCGGATGCGGACCTGCGTGAGGGCGCCGGGCGCGCCCATCTGGCTGACGGCGGCGCCGGGGGTCTGGCGCAGCACATCGGGGACGAAGTTGTAGCCCTGGTCCTCGATCAGTTCGCGCGTGATGACGGTGACGGTCTGGCCGACCTTTTCCTCGGCTGTGGGAACGGCGACGCCGGTGACGATGATGGCGTCGCGCTGGCTCTGGGTGTCCTGCGCGTGCGCTGTCAGGGGCAAGGCGATGATGGCGAGGCTGCTGGCGGACAGAAGCCAGGCGTTGTGTGAGTGCAGTTTCAAAAGACGTCTCCAACAGGTTGGAGACCGTAAACCCGCCACGGCGGGATTGCCGGGAAGGACACGGTCCGAAGACGTCGCCAGCCGGAAATAATTTCCGTTCGCACGGCCCATCCCCGGACCGCCGAAAGACGACTGCAACAGGCAGGTCTCCTGGCTTGCGGGTCAGCGCGAACGCACTGCCTTCCCAGTCACTCTATGCAGAGCTTCCAGTGGCTTATCGTGCGCCGCTCGCCGCTTACAGTTGCGGGGGCAGCCCAGGCATTAATCCTGGTTCCCTTTGAATCCCCTTTTGGGGGAACCTGTCGCGGGGGCGATGAATACAGGCGGACGCGGCGTCCGCAAGGTGTATTGGGTCGCATGGCCTGCTTGGTGCATCCGGTGTGGCCGAGGCGGAACAGATGACGGCACTGCCGGACAGCTCTGACACGACGCCCCGCGCGGCTGGGACCGCAGCGGGGACTGGGCGATTCGCGCTTCTGGACGGTTTGCGGGGGATCGCGGCGTTCGCGGTGATCCTCGATCACACGCCGCCGAACTTTCTCGGGGATCTGGTCCCCGGACGGTATCTGTCGGTGGACTTCTTCTTCGTGCTGTCGGGCTTCGTGCTGGCGCATGCCTACGGGAAACGCCTCGAAGGCGGGTGGTCGGCGCTCAGCTTCATGCGGGCGCGGGTGATCCGGCTTTATCCGCTTTATCTGGCGGGGCTGGCGATCGGCGTGTCGCTGGTGGTGCTGGGGATTGCGCGCGGCTGGGATACGACGCCGATCGGGCAGGTGGGCGTTTTCGTGCTGTTCGGGTTGCTGTTCCTGCCGGCGCCGCCGATCTACGATTTCGGGGGCGGGCAGCTCTATCCGTTCAACGGACCAGCCTGGTCGCTGTTCTTCGAACTGGTGGTCAACTTCATATACGGGACGATCGCGCGCTTCCTGAACTGGAAGCTGCTGTCGGCTATCCTCGTGGGCGGCGCATTCGCCGTGGCGTTTACCGTGACGCGGCATCAGGGCGTGGGTGGGCCGGGGTGGCTGTGGAGCCATTTCGATGCGGCGCTGGCGCGGGTGGTGTTCGATTTCTTTGCCGGCGTGACGCTGTTCCGCATGCGGGGTGCGTTCCGCATGCCGGGGATTCCGGCGTTCATTCCGGTGGTCGCCTTCCTCGCTGTGATCGCAGCGCCGGTCGCGGCCGAGTGGCGCGCGGCCTATGATGCGGCGGTGGCGATCGCGGTGATGCCGGTGCTGGTCCAGCTCGCCTCGCACGCGAAGGTCGAGGGGCGGGCGGCGCGGCTGTGCGGGGGGCTCGGAACCATGTCCTATGGCGTCTACGTGCTGCACGTCCCGCTGCTGGGCGTGCTGTATGTCACAGCCAGATCGGCGCAGATCGACGTGCCGGGATGGGCATTCGTGTGTCTCGTTGTGGTTATCGCGGGCGCTGCAGCCGCTTTTCTTCACCACGTCTACGATGGGCAGATGCGGCGCTGGCTGTCGCGAATTATCCCCGGAGGGGCGAGCTGACAGCGGGCCTACAGTCACTGGGTGAACATGGTTAACAGCCCGCCCGTGTGAATGGCATACGGCTTGCTCGCGTCAGGGGAACGGGATTGGTTCGCCCCCGGTCTGGCGAGCCCATAACGGGCACAATATGAAAGCGGCGCTGAAGTTCGTTGCGCGGTCGGCAGGTCTCGATCGCAAGAAGGTCGCATCCATGCGGATGTGCTGCGAACGGCATGTGCTTGCGCGTGTCGGCCGCTCGCGCAAACGCTATATCGGCCGCATCCTCTGCTACCACACTATCGGGCAGGAAGAGTGGGGCGTGAACGACATCACGCCGAGCATGTTCCGCCGCCATATCGAGCTGGCGCTCAACGCCGGCTATCGCTTCGTGCCGGCATCCGAGATCGTGAAGACGGGCGGCGGTCCCAAGGATCTCGCCATCACGTTCGACGACGGCATGAAGAGCGTCTTCACCAACGCCGCGCCGATCATCAAGGAATACAATCTTCCCTGGACGTTCTTCCCGGTGTCCGAATGGACCGACCGCAAGGTGCCGTGGACCAACGATCTGTGCATGGGCTGGGCGGAAGTCGAAAAGCTCATGGCTGACGGCGCCGAGATGGGCAGCCACTCCGCCACGCACCCGGACTTCGGACAGATCGAATACGCGCAGATGGTCGACGAGCTTGGCGGCTCGCGCGACCTGTTCCAGCGCCGCCTCGGCTATGCCCCGCCGACCTTCGCGATCCCGCTTGGCCAGTCGATGAACTGGAAAGACATGTCGATGAAGGCCGCGAAGGAGGCCGGTTACGAGGTGATCTACGCGCAGGCGGAAGAGACGCGCCCGAATGGCACTATCCCGCGGACCTTCGTGACCAAGTTCGACGGGGATCGCATCTTCAAGGCGCTGCTCAAGGGCAAGTTCGACCGTTGGGAGGAATGGGTATGACCGAGCGCCTGGATATCGCACTGGGCTTTGACGGCCGCTATGTGTGGCACGGGGCGAATGTCATCGCCTCTGTCGTGCGCCACGCGCCGGGCGCAAAATTCCGTTTCATCGTGCTGCAGGCGGATGTGACGCCCGAACAGAAAAGGCGCTTGGAAGCCGTCGCGCCGGGCTCCGAATTCGTCTGGTGCGATGTCGGCGACAACGACATGCCCAACTACACGCGCGGCTACCTCAACCGCGCCATCCTGTTCCGCCTTGGCCTCGAAGCCAAGGCCCCGGCTGACTGCAAACGTGTGCTCTATCTCGACGCCGACACCATCGTGCTGGGTGATGTACGCGAACTGTGGGCAGCTGACCTTGGCGACTTTCCCGCCGGCGCGGTGACGGACTGCTATCAGGACGCCGAAGAGTTTGCCGAAACCTGGGGTCTCACCAAAGGCGGTCGCTATATCAATTCGGGCGTGATGCTGATCGATCTCGACAAGGTGAGGGCGAGCAAGCTGTTCACCAAGGCGCTGGCGTTCGTCGCCGAACATGGCGCGAAGCTTCCGTTCGGGGACCAGTGCGCGCTGAACAATCTCTTCTGGAAGAACATGGCGGTTCTCGAGCCCACGTGGAACGTCCAGCGCTACACGGACGACGAGGAGATTATCTCCGAGACCGCGCCTGACCGCCGCTGGGGCTACCCCAAGCCGCGGCTGATCCATTATCTCGGCGCCGACAAGCCGTGGACCCGCAATGTCTGGCATCCCTGGGCCTGGCTCTACTGGGAAAACCTGAAGCGCACCTCGTTCAATGCCGACGTGAAGGCTGAGGCGAAGATGGGGTTCCTCCAGATGATGCGCCTGCGCCTGCGCTGGCTGGTGAAGAAGCCGAGGGCTGCCCTGCCTGCCTCGCGCAAGGTCGTGACGGCGACAACCCGCATCGAGGGCCGCGCTTGAGCGTGCAATCCTCCAAGCTTCCGCGGCTCGTTTCGGTGATCATCGGCACGTACAATCGCCCCGACACGCTGC
>CAZGWV010000118.1:6810-10220 GCA_964529555.1 uncultured Rhizobium sp. | reverse complement strand
CGTACATCCACGCGCGTGCCATGCCCCGTCAGCCCGCTCCACGCCGCCGGCTTCGGCCCCTCGACACGCCCCGCATCCACCACGACCTCGAACGCGCCACCCGCATCCTTCGCCCGGCTCAGGATCGACAGCCGCGACACCGACCCGATCGACGGCAACGCCTCGCCCCGGAATCCCATCGTGCGAATGTCGAGCAAGTCCACATCGCCATCATCGCCCGCCGACAATTTGGACGTCGCATGCCGCTCGACGGCGACCGGCAGTTCGTCCGCCGTCATCCCGTGACCATCGTCCTCGATCGTCAGGCGTGTCAGCCCGCCGCCTTCGATGCGCACGCGGATCGCCCGCGCGCCGGCATCCAGCGCATTCTCGATCAGTTCCTTGGCGGCGGCCGCCGGACGCTCCACCACCTCGCCCGCCGCAATACGGTTCACCGCCGCCGGCGGCAGCCGGCGAATGCGTCCCGGAGGTGAAAGGGTCGATTCGGCCATACCCCAACATAGGGCGGCTGAAGCGCGGATGCATTCTCCGAGCGCGGCTGTTCCCACAGGATTTCAGCAGCCAGGACCTGCGAGAAGCAAACAAAATCAACAATGTCATTCCGGACGCGCCAAAGGCGCGAGCCGGAACCCAGGAGCCACGAATACCAGTCCCTCGGCCCCTGGGTTCCCGCTCTACGCTACGCTCCGGCGGGAATGACACTGCTTGGCTACCCGGAAGCTCAATCGATCTTCGGCTCGCCCACCAGCACGAACGTGAACGCCTCGGGCTTCATGTATTGCGCCGCCACCCGCTTCATGTCTTCCAGCGTCACCGCCTCGAAATGCGCGTTGCGCTCCTGCACATAGTCGACGCCCATCCCGTCCTGCCGGAAGCCCAGCAGGTTGCGCGCGATCTTCGCGTTAGAGTCGAACGCCAGCGGGAACGCGCCGGTGATATACGCCTTGGCGTCGGCCAGCTCCTGCTCGGTCGGCCCCTCGCGCCCCAGCCTGCCGATATTCTCGCGCACCAGACGCACGACCTCCGCCGCCGTCTGGTTCATCGTCGAACTCGACCCCGTCCACCGCCACAGATGCGGCTGCACGCTCAGCCCCGTCGCGACGCCATAGGTCAGCCCGCGCTTCTCGCGCAGATCATCCGCCAGTCGCGAAGACAGTCCGCCGCCGCCCAGCGTGTAGTTCAGCAGATAGGCCGCATAGAAATCGGGATCCTCCCGGCGAATGCCCGGCCCCGAGAACATCACCATCGTCTGTGGCTGGCTCAACTGCTTCACGATCGGCGCGCGCCCCGCAGGCAGCGGCACGGCGTCCCGCGTCAGAGGCAGCCTCGCCGCCGCCGGCAGCGCCCCGAACACCTGGTCGAGCCGCACCTTCAGCTCATCCGCCGAAATATCGCCCACCGCCACGACCAGCAGCCGGTCGCGCGTCATCAGCTGCCGCATCATCGCGCGCACATCGTCCCGGCGCGCAGCGGACACCGACTGCGGCGTCGGGTGCCGCGCATAGGGATGCCCCGGAATGATCGCCTCGTTCATCGCGCGGCTGGCCAGCGTCCGCGTATCCGTCTCGGACGCCTTCACCCCGGCAATCAGTTCGCGCTTGGCCCTCTCGAACGGCTCGGTGTCGATACGCGGCTCGGCAAAGGCGAGGCGCAGCATCTCGAAACTCTCATCCGCCGTCTCGGTCAGCGTGACGAAGCTGCAATTCGTCCAGTCGAGCCCGACCCCGCAGGCAAAGTCCATGCTGAGGTCTTCCATCCGCGCGCCATACGCGGTGGTGTCCATCTCACCCGCCCCCTCGTTCATCATATAGGCCAGCAGCCAGCCGAGCCCGCTGAGATACACAGGCTCGCTCGCCGATCCGCCGCGCCACGCCATCTCGATTGCGACCGTCGGCACGAAGTCCTCTTCCACCAGCCACGCCGTTACGCCGCCCGGCGACGTCACGACCTGCACATCCGGCATCGAGAACCCGCCATCCCGCGGCGCGGGCTGCAGTTCATCGGGCGTCGTCACGGCAGCAGGCGACTGGCACGCGCCCAGCGCAACCGCGCACGCGAACGCCAGCGCGCGGATCATTCCGACACCGGCAGCAGGATCGAATCCACATGATGCGGCTCGATCAGATAGCGCGCCACGACATCGATCACGTCCTCGCGCGTCACGGCCTCAACGCGCGTGTCCCACGTCTCGATCCGCTCCAGCGGGACCCCGGACGACAGCATGACCCCATACCAGTCCGCCAGCCTTTGCTGGTTGTCGCGCCGGAACACGGCCGACGCCCCGATGATCGACTTGGCCCGCGCGAGTTCTTCATCGCTCGGCCCGCTCGCCGCGAACGCCTCGACCACCTTCATCGCCGCCGTCCGCGCCCGCTCGATCGTCACGCCATCCGATGGCGACACCGACACCGCGACAATCCCCGGCGCTTCCATCTCCGCGCTGTACCCATAGGCCGACACAGCCTGCCCGCCCTCGACCATCTCGCGATACAGCCGCCCCGTGCGCCCGCCGCCCAGGATCTGCATCGCAACCTGCAGCGCCTCCGCATCCTCATGCCCCATCGGCACGCCGATCCAGTTCCGGCTCCACACCGGCTGGCGCACCTTCACATCCGCATGTTCAAGCTCGAACGACTGCGCGAGCGCCGGAACAGCCGGCCATGCCCGCGCGCGCAGATCGCCCCGGCGCGGCACGGCGCCATAAGCCGCCTCGGCCAGCGGCTTCAGTTCTTGCGCGGTGATATCGCCCGCCACCACCAGCACGGCATTCTCCGGCCCGTACCACGCACGATACCAGGCTTCGGCATCGTCCCGCGACAGACGCGCCACCTCGTCCATCCGCCCGACCACCGGCACGGCATAGGGATGCCCCGCATACAACTTCTCCCACACGCGCTCTTCCAGGACTGCGCCGGGATCGCCATCGACAGTCTGTCGTCGCTCCTGCTGCACGACGCTGCGTTCGGCGAACACCTCGCCATCGTCGAGCCTGAGATTGCCCATCCGGTCCGCCTCAAGCTGCATCATCAGCGGCAGGCGATCGCGCGCCACGCGGAAAAAATAGTTCGTGTAATCGTATGAGGTCCGCGCATTGATCTGCCCGCCATTGCGCGCGGCGATGCGGGAGTATTCCCCGGCGGGCGTCGTCTCCGTCGCCTTGAACATCAGGTGCTCGAAAAAGTGCGCGAGGCCCGACTTGCCCGCCGCCTCGTCAGCCGACCCGACACGATACCAGATCACATGCGTCACCACCGGCGCGCGGTGATCGGGCAGCACCACCGCCGTCATCCCGTTGGCGAGCTTGAACGACTCAGGCTTCCACTCGCCCGCATCCTGCGCAACGGCCTGCCCCGCGCTTACGGCGGCCAGCAGTCCCAGAGCCGCCGCACCGCACCGGCGCGCCCGAAGGA
>CAZGWV010000118.1:3835-6710 GCA_964529555.1 uncultured Rhizobium sp. | reverse complement strand
CGCCCGAAGGACAACCGAGACAGTCGGCTCGATCACAGACCCGGCAGCTTGCTCGTCGATTTGGGCTGGATCACAACCTGGCCGCCGCCGGTCACGCTCTGCAGCGCTTCGTTTTCGACACGCAGGCGTTCGGCTTCCGCAGCCGGGTCGAGCACGACGTCCTGCGAGGGCGTGCCGCCCCAGTTGAGGATCATGTCGGCAAAGCTGCGATTCTTGCGCAGGATTTCCGCCTGGTCGAAATCGACGAGGCTGCGGACGGTGCGGTCGGTCGTGCCGCCGCCCGCCGCGCGGATGAACTGCCGCTCGCCCTCGCTCGCGGCCTGGCCGTAGTCGACGCCGAACACGGCGACGCGCGCCTGGGCTTCGGGCGAAAGTTCCTGCGGGCGCGCCTGGCCCGGCGCCGGCGGCACAAGGTTGAACTGCGGCGGCACCGTCAGCGGCGGCTTGGAAATGACGTTGTTGGCGTCGGGACCCGACGTCGTGCCGCAAGCCGCCGTTCCTGCGGCCAGAACGGCAATCCCGAGCATGGCGATACGCTTCACTGAAATTCTCCTGTCGCGGTCGTCAGACCCCAATCGAGCTGCCTTCTAGCCTGCCCGTTTGCGTCCGACCAGAAGCTGATCCACCAGCAAAAATATGGCGCCAATGGTGATGGCGGCGTCCGCCACGTTGAAAATCCACGGGAAGCCCACATCCCAGCCGAACAGGTTCAGGTCGAACCAGGGGCCACGAAAGTCAATGAAATCAACTACTGCGCCGAAAATAAAGCGGTCAATCAAGTTACCCACAGCCCCGCCAACCACCAGCGCCAGCGCCAGGGCGGTCGTTTTCCGCTCCGCCCGCAGCAGCCAGAAAGTGAACCCGATGGCGATCACCGAGATCACCCCAAACAGGATCCAGCGGGCGATTCCGTCCGCCTGCATGGCCCCGAAGCTCACGCCCCGGTTCCAGGTCATGGAGAAATCCATGATCGGCGACAGCTCCATCCGCCCGCACGCCCAGGCCGCGTCAAGGCATTCCACGGCCGCGAATTGCGGCGTCCCCAGCACCCATGCCTTGGTCAGCTGATCCACCGCCACGATGGCGATGATGAGCGGAATGGCCCAGCGCCAGGCGCGGGTCATCTTCTCTCGCGAAAGCCAGTCCATCGTCACAGCCATGCCAGCTCTTACGCCCCTCGATACTCGCGAACCGCCGCGGCATCGCGCGGCGTGATGTCCGGGAACGCCGGATCGGCCGTCGCCGGATCGAAATACTTCCACGAGCGAGCGCATTTGACGCCCGAGGCCCGCGCGGAGGAAACAGCGACGCCCTCGCCCCCTGCCGCCAGCTTGGCTTCGGACGTGATGAAGATCTCCGCCGGGTCTTCTCCGTCGAACGCCTGAAGCAGCCCGGCTTCGCCGACCGTCACGGTCACATCGGCCTCAAGCGACGAGCCGATCCGTTTCTCGCGACGCTCGACTTCGAGCGCCTCGGTCACAGCCTTGCGCACCTTGAAGATGGCATCCCACTTCGCCGCCACGTCCGGCGCAAGCCACCCCTCCGGCGTCACCGGAAATTGCTGCAGGTGGACCGAGCCGCCATTCGGATAGCGCCGCTCCCACGCCTCCTCGCAGGTGAACACCATCACCGGCGCAAACCAGATCGCGAGGCGGTCGAACACTTCCGACATCACCGTGCGCGCAGCACGGCGGCGAACCGCAGACGGGGCGTCGCAATAGAGGCTGTCCTTGCGAATGTCGAAATACACCGCCGACAGATCGACCACGCAGAAGTTCATCAGCTCATGGAACGCCTTCTTGAAATCATAGGCGTGATACGCATTGCGCACGAGTTCATCGAGTTCCGCCAGGCGATGCAGAACCCAACGCTCCAGACTCGGCATCCGGTCCAGCGGCACGCGCTCCGCGTCGCTAAACCCATCCAGCGCGCCCAACAGATAGCGCATCGTGTTGCGCAGCTTGCGATAGCTGTCGCTGTTGGCGTCAAACAGCTTCCAGCCAAAGCTCGGATCGTCCGCATAGTCCGACGACGCCACCCAGATACGCAGGATATCCGCCCCGAACTTGTCGCACACGTCCATCGGCGAGATCACATTGCCGAGCGACTTCGACATCTTCTCCCCATCCTCGGCCTGCACAAAGCCGTGGGTGACGATGCCCTTATAAGGCGCCCGCCCGCGCGTCGCGCAGCTTTCCAGCAGCGAAGACTGGAACCACCCGCGATGCTGGTCCGATCCTTCGAGATAGATATCCGCCGGCCATTTCAGCCCGCGATTTTCCAGAGTGAAAGCGTGCGTCGTCCCCGAGTCAAACCAGACATCGAGAATGTCATTCACTTTCTCAACCTTCGCCGGGTCATACCCCGCACCGAAAAACTCCGCCGGATCGCCGCCGAACCACGCATCCGCGCCGCTCTCGTTCACCGCTTTGACAATCCGCGCATTCATCTCCGGCGTGTTCAGCACCGCGCCGGTCGCGCGATCGACGAACAGCGTCAGCGGCACGCCCCACGCACGCTGGCGCGAGATCAGCCAGTCCGGCCGCTCCTCAACCATCGCACGAATACGCTGCCGCCCGCGCTCCGGCGTGAACGTGGTCGCATCGATCGCCTCCAGCGAAAGCTGGCGCAGCGTCTTGCCTTCCTTGCCCTTCAGATGGTTCAGCGGCAGGTCCATCGCGATGAACCACTGCGCCGTCGCCCGCCGGATCACCGGCGCCTTCGAGCGCCACGAGTGCGCATCGCGCAGCGTGGTCATGCCGCGCGCCAGCAGGGCGCCAGCCTCGACCAGCTTGTCCATCACCGCCTTGTTCGCCGGCCCGTCCTGCCCGCGCTTCTTGCCTTCCGGCTCGATGATCGCCAGCCCCTCGAAGCC
>CAZGWV010000118.1:0-3735 GCA_964529555.1 uncultured Rhizobium sp. | reverse complement strand
GCCTTCGCCGCCTTCATCACGCTCTCGGCCAGCTTGTCGGCCACGATCAGCCTGTCGCCGGGCTTGATCCACGGCTCGAACGCCAGACCCTGCTCAAGGCTCTCGCAAGCATAGAGCCCATACGCGATCTCGGGATTGAAGCTCACCGCCCGGTTCGCCGGGATCGTCCACGGCGTCGTCGTCCAGATCACGACGCACGCATCGCCCTGATGCACGCCATCGCCGACCGGAAACTTCACCCAGATCATGTTCGCCTTGCGATCGGCGTACTCGATCTCCGCCTCGGCCAGCGCCGTCTGCTCCACCGGCGACCACATCACCGGCTTCGCCCCGCGCTTGAGCTGTCCGCTCATCGCCACTTTCAGGAACTCGTTCACCGTCGCCGCTTCCGACGAATAGGCCATCGTCAGATAGGGATCGTTCCAGTTCCCTGCCCCGCCCAGCCGCTTGAACTCGCTGCGCTGGATGTCGATCCACTTCTGCGCATAGTCGCGGCACGCCTTGCGGAACTCTACCGTCGGCACATCGCGCTTCTGTTTGCCGGCCGCGCGGAACTCCTCCTCCACCTTCCACTCGATCGGAAGACCGTGGCAGTCCCAGCCGGGAACATAGTCCGCGTCATAGCCCATCATCTGCCGCGTGCGGATGACGAGGTCCTTCAGGATCTTGTTCATCGACGTGCCGATATGGATGTGCCCGTTCGCATAGGGCGGGCCATCGTGCAGCATGAAGGCCGGCGCCTTGCGCGCCTTCGCGTCCGCGCGCAGCTGTCCATAGATGTCGGCAGCTTCCCACTTCTTCAGCCGCTCGGGCTCCTGGCTGGGCAGGCCCCCGCGCATCGGAAAATCGGTCTTCGGCAGGAACAGCGTGTCCTTGTAGGGATTCGCTGCGTCGTCTTTTTCAGCTTTGGTCATTGGATTGGGCGTCGCTTTGAAATGATGGGGGCCTTTAGGCGGATACGACTTTCCCGGCGGTAATCGCGCTAAACAGCGCCCGCCGGGCCCATAATTCGAATTATCGCGAACCGTGTCATGGCATGGCTCATAGCAGCGGCGGCCTTTCCCCGGCAAGGACGCCGCGCGCCTCGGCCACATCCCGGTGCATCTGCGCCACCAGAGCCTCCAGGCTGTCGAAACGAGCTTCCGCCCGCTGCATCTTCACGAACGCCACATCCATGCGCCGGCCATAGAAATCGCCGGTCACGTCGAACATCATAACTTCCAGCAACGGATCGCGCAGCCCCGTCGTCGGCGTCCGCCCGAAATTGGCGACGCCCGGCCGCCACTGGCCCTCATCCGCCATCCGCGCCCACACCGCATAGATGCCATGCGCCGGATGCACGATCTCGCCCAGCCGCATGTTGGCCGTCGGGAAACCAAGCTGGCGCCCGCGCTTCTCTCCATGCTCGACAATGGCGTCCGTCGTCCACCACGCGCCCAGCCCCTGCCGCGCCGCGCCCATATCTCCACGCTCGATCGCCTCGCGAATGCGCGAGGAAGATACCTTCTCCCCCTCCGCTTTCACTTCAGCCACCACCTCGACGCCAAAGCCCAGCTCCGCGCCAATGCGCTTCAGGCTGTCCGTGTCCCCCATCCGGTTCTTCCCGAACCGGAAATCGAAGCCCACGCTCACACTGCGCGCGCCCACCTCGCCCACGACAACGCGCTCGCAGAACTCCCGGTCCGTCATCGCCGCCATCGCCGCGTCGAACCGCAGCAGGTGCAGCTGCTCCACGCCCAGCGCATCGAGCGCGAGCCCGCGCTGGCGCGGCGTCATCAACCGGAAGGGCGGCGCATCAGGCTGGAAATGCCGGCGCGGCGCCGGCTCGAACGTGGCCACGCCCAGCGGCGCGCCGAGCCTCTGCCCCGCCGCCCGCGCGTTCTCGATAACGGCGCGGTGGCCGGCGTGCAGACCGTCGAAATTCCCCAGCGCTATCGCCGCGCCCTTCAGCATCAGCCTATTCGGCCTTGCCCGAGGGAACCATGACGAGCGCCTCGCCCTTCATGCAGACCTTGCCGTCCACTTCGCCCTTCACGGCCAGCTTCACGCGATAGCCGCGCTCCACCATCTCGATCACTTCCGCCGTCGAGGTCACGAGATCGCCGATGCGCACCGGCCGCACGAATTTCAGATTCAGCTCCATGAACACCGCGCCCGGCCCCGGCAGGTCATTGCCCAGGATAGCCGAGATATAAGACGCCGACAGCGCGCCATGCGCGATCCGCCCCTTGAACTGCGTGGTCTTGGCGTACGCCTCGTCCATGTGCAGCGGATTGTGGTCGCCGGAAACGCGGGCGAAATCGATCACATCCTGCTCGCTCACGGTATTCTGGATCGAAACGGTCATTCCGATCGCCAGGTCCGCGTAGGTCTTGCCCTGTTTCATTCCCGGTTCCTCAAGTCTTCGGGCGGCAGGCCGAATCCCGCATGTGCCCCCCGCAAGCCGGCTCCCATAATCCATCGGGACGAAGCGTGTGAACCGAATTCGGCCCCCCGCGCGTCTGTTCCTGCGGAAAACCCAGCCGCTGCGGCGCGTCTAGGACACTCTGTGACGCGATTCACCAATTATTTGGCCTCTCCCCATATATTGCTATTAGCAACATTCTGGGAGCCCCGCCAACATGGCCGTCGACCTGTCCATGCCGGTCCTCGTAGTCGATGACTACCAGACCATGATCCGAATCATTCGGAACCTGCTGACGCAGATCGGCTTCAAGAACATCGATGAAGCCAAGGACGGCCGCCAGGCCCTCGAAAAGATGCAGGGCAGCCGCTACGGCCTCGTCATCTCCGACTGGAACATGGAGCCGATGACCGGCTTCGAACTCCTCCAGCAGGTTCGCGCCAGCGAAACCCTGAAGGCGACCCCCTTCATAATGATCACCGCCGAGTCGAAGACCGAGAACGTCATCGCCGCGAAAAAGGCCGGCGTGAACAACTATATCGTGAAGCCCTTCAACGCCGAAACGCTGAAGGGCAAGGTCAAGGCCGTGCTGGGAGACTTCTGATGGCCGCGAACGAAGCCGCCCGGAAAATCCGCCTCGCCATCGACACGCTGAAGACCTCGGGCGTCCGCGAGCGCCCGCTGGTCGAAGTGCTCGACCTCTCCCACCAGATGGCCGACGCCATGCAGACCTTCTTCGGCTCGCTCGACCGCTCGATCATCAGCGAGTTCCAGTACATCGCCGACTATATCCAGAAAGCGCGCAACGAGATCGCCGGCCTGCGTCCCAACGACATCGGCAGCACGCGCATCCCCGGCGCCTCGCAGGAACTCGACGCCGTCGTCCGCGACACCGAGCGCGCCACCGAAAGCATCATGTCCGAAGGCGAGCGCCTGATGGAGATGGAGCCCACGGACGTCGCCGCCTACAAGGCCGAAGTCGACGGCGCCATCATGCGCATGTTCGAAGCCTGCTCCTTCCAGGACCTCACCGGCCAGCGCATCAAGAAGGTCATCACCACCCTGCGCCACATCGAAGACCGCGTCTCCCGCTTCGCCGGCGCCCTCGGCGTCGCCGACGGCGCAGGCAGCGAAACCGCCGAGGAAAAACGCAACCGCGAACTCATCCTCAACGGCCCCGCCCTCAACGGCCCCGCCACCTCGCAAGACGACATAGACGCCCTCTTCGCCTAGCGCCGCCCCGACGGGTACATTGAGCAAAGCGAAATACCTCCTACAACACTCCGCGCACCGAACACATCCTTCGAGACGCGCCCTGCGGGCGCCCTCAG
>CAZGWV010000117.1:5334-10335 GCA_964529555.1 uncultured Rhizobium sp. | reverse complement strand
CGGCTGGCGCTACGCCTTCGCTTTCGCCGGCAGGTAGCCGCGTTCGACCATGCGGCGCATCGCGTCGTAGGCTTCGGTCAGTTCTTCGTAGGCGCAACGCAGCGTGGCGAGTTGGGCCACGTCCTGCGGGCTGGCGTCGGGCTTGGCCGAGAGGTTGATCGCGGCGGCGACCCAGCGGGCGCGGGCGTTGGCGGCGGCGACCGCCATGCGCTGGAAGCGGGCGAGATCGGCGTGGCCGATCGTCTTCGCCAGGACTTCGCGGTTGGCGGCGAAGGCGGCGTAATCGATCTGCTCCAGATGCGCGCGGAGGGCGCGCTGTTCCTGCGGATCGAGATTGGCTTCCGGCTCGAAGTGCTCGCGCACCTTGCGGACGGTCGAGGTCATTGTGAACGACATGGGACGTTTCCTGACTGGCCGGATCTTCGGGGAGTCCGGGCCGATTACAGGATATGCGCTGGTGGTTAGGGTCTGCTTTGAGCGATAGGTGAAATTTCACCGACCCGGTTAGCCGGCCTTCCGCTCCAGCACGAAGACGAGTTCCTCGGCGGTCCAGTTGAGGCGGCCCAGCGATCTCGCATTCACCGGCTTGCCGCCCACAGCCGTGGCGGCGACGATGTGGAGGCCGGCTTCCGCCGCAAGCTCCGCCATGTCGCGTGCGGTGCAGGGACGGCGGGCGCCGTCCGACCACCAGCCTGCGTCGTGGCCGAGATTGGGAATGCGGCCCGTGGTGAGCAGGGCGGTGCGCACCTTCCAGTGGCCGTAATTGCGGAAGGAGATGATAACGCGACGCGCGACGCGCGCGAGCTCGTCGAGCACGAATTTCGGCCGCGCCAGTTCCTGGATCGTCTTCGACAGGATGGCGACGTCATAGGCGTTGTCGGGATAGACGGGTAGGTCGGCGTCGGCGTTGCCCTGCACCACGGCAAGGCCTTTGGCGACGCAACGGTTGACGCCGGCCTGTTCGACTTCAAGACCGCGCGTGCGCGCGCCGCGCTCCTGCTGGAGCAGTTCCATCAGCTGCCCATCGCCGCAGCCGACGTCGAGCACGAGCTCGCCGCGATTGATGAATTGCGCGATGGCGACGTGGTCGGCGCGGCGCGTTGACGAAGGGCGAGACGCGGCGGTCATACGATTTGCGCCAGCAGCTGCGAGTCGTACCCCTCTCCCCCTTGTGGGGAGAGGGTGGGGTGAGGGGGGCCGTGGGACGGTAAGCTCTCGCTATCTCCTCGAAACGCTGCGCCGCCCCCCTCACCCCACCCTCTCCCCACAAGGGGGAGAGGGGTGAGGACCAGCGGGATCATGCTGGGGGTGAGGCTGGCTTGAATCACTTTGCCGAGCCCTTCAGCCCGCGCGCGCTGGCCGCCGCGTCGATGAAGCCGCGCAAGCCGGCTTCGAATTCGGGCTCCTCCACGAAGAAGGCGTCGTGGCCCTTGTCGGTTTCGATGTTGACGTAGCTCGTCTCGCAACCGGCGGCGTTGAGCGCGCGCACGAGGTCGCGATTCTCTTCGGGCGAATAATGCCAGTCCGACGAGAACGAGAAGACGCAGAAGCGCGTGTTCAATCCGCGGAAGGCGTTGGCGAGGACGCCGCCATGCTCGTTGGCGAGGTCGAAATAGTCCATCGCGCGGGTGATATAGAGATAGGAGTTCGCATCGAACCGGTCGACGAAGGTCTGGCCCTGATGGCGCAGATAGCTTTCGATCTGGAAATCGGCGTCGAAGCCGAATGTCTTCGAGGCGCGGTCCTGCAGCTTGCGGTCGAACTTCCGCTTGAGCGCCGTCTCGCTGAGATAGGTGATGTGCGCGGCCATGCGGGCGACGGCGAGGCCCTTCTCGGGCCGCGTGCCTTCGGCGAGGTAGTTGCCATTGCGCCAGTTGGGATCGGCCATGATGGCCTGACGCCCGGTTTCGTAGAAGCCGATATTCTGCGCCGACTGGCGCGGGGCCACCGCGATGGGCACGGCGGCGAACACGCGGTCGCGCGCCTGCACGGTCCACTCCAGCACCTGCATCCCGCCGATGGAGCCGCCGATGACGAGGAACACGTTCGGGATGCCCAGCTGGTCGAGCAGGGCGATCTGCGCACGCGCCATGTCGGCGATGGTGATGATCGGGAAATCCGTGCCCCAGTAGGCGCCGTCCGGCTTCCTGGAGGCGGGGCCCGTCGAGCCCATGCAGCCGCCCAGCACGTTCGAGCAGATGACGAAGAAGCGGTCTGTGTCGATCGGCAGGCCCGGCCCGACGAGGCGGTCCCACCAGGCGGGGCGTCCGGTCACGGGGTTGGGCGAGGCGGCGAACTGGTCGCCGGTGAGCGCATGGCAGACGACGACGACATTGGTCTTGTCGGCGTTGAGCTGGCCCCAGGTCTCGTAAGCGATCTCGACGTGATCGAGCGTGCGCCCGCTGTCCAGCCGCAGGGGCTGGTCAGGCGTGGCGACGGTCAGGCGGCGAAGGCCGTCCGTGCCGTCCAGGGTTCGCGCGGGGGCAAGCATGCTGTGTCCCAGATCAGCCCTAAGCGGGCCGAATGCAATAGCCGCCAATCCGGCCTCGAAACAAGGGAGGGCCTGCCCGGAGGCGGTCTGGGCTTGAGGGGTTCTGGTCCCGGCAAATCTGTCGTATGCAGGTCATGCGCTGGGGAGCGTCTTGAGTCAGTCGAGTTCAATGGCCGCCGACAGCTTCCATGAACCTAATCAGGCCATGAGCGACGCTTTTCTCGCCGCCCTGTCCGATAAATGGCGCCAAATGCGCGAGGCGCCCGCCGTCTCGCCTGCCGGCATCGGTTTCCGTCCGGCCCGCGAAGCGGCCGAACTGAGGCGTCTGGCGCGCGAGGGCGCGGCCGCCGGCATGCCGATGGATGCGGTCGCCCGGATGTGGCGCTCGCTATGCGGCGATGTGGCGGTCAGCCGCGGGCTCAAGGCCGTCTATGTGGCGGGCGGGGACGTGACCCTGTCGGTCGAGGCGGCGCGCGGCTATTTCGGCTTTGCCCCCAATATCGTGCCGCTGGTCGGCGTGCGTGACGCGCTGGAGCGGGCAGTGACCCAGCCGGGTTCGCTCGCCTGCGTTCCCTGGCCCGAACATGCCGGGGCGGGCCAGTGGTGGCCCATGCTGAACGAGAACAAGTTCCACTCGCTGGCGATCGTCGGCGGCTGGCCGAACCTGCCGGGAACGCCCGACGAAACGCCCCGGATCGCCATTGTCGGCCGGCTCAGCATCGAGTCCTCGGGCGAGGACGACACGCTGGCCATGGCCCATGACGACCACTGGTCGGCCGACAAGCGGCTGCAGGAGCTGGGCCTCAAGGCCGAGGTGGTGGGCCGGGCCCGGTCGCTTGCGCTGATCCGCATCTCGGAATTCGTGGCCGTGGACGACCGCCGGATCGACCTCGCCCGGAAGGCAGGGCTGGACGGGCTGCGTATTGTCGGGGTACGGCCTCGGCCCTGAAACGGGGCCTCAGCCATGACCGATCATCCCAAGCCATTGCCGCAGCTCGCCGACGTGCATGTCTACGTGCCGGGCGAAGCGCCGAAGAATGTCAGCGGCGGCAAGACCTTCAAGCTGGCCTCGAACGAGAACCCGCTGGGCGCATCCCCGCTGGCGCAGAAAGTCTATGCCGATCTCGCGGCCAAGATGGAGCTTTATCCCGACGGCGCGGCGCGCGAGCTGAAGGCGGCGCTGGCAAGCAAGCACGGGCTCGATGCCACGCGCCTCGTTCTCGGCGCGGGGTCGGACGACATCTTCCTGATGCTGGGCCGCGCCTATCTCGGACCTGGGGACGAGAGCATCAGCACGGCGCACGCCTTTGCGATCTACGCCATCATCGCCCAGCAGCAGGGCGCCAAGGTCGTCGAGATCGCGGAGAAGGATTTCACGGCGGACGTGGACGCGATCCTCAAGGCCGTGACGCCGAAGACCAAGATCGTCTGGCTCGCCAACCCGAACAACCCGACCGGCACCTACCTGCCGTATGACGAGGTGAAACGTCTGCATGCCGGGCTGCCGCCGCATGTGCTGCTGGTGCTGGACGGCGCCTATGCGGAGTTCGTGAAGAAGAACGACTACGCTTCGGGCATCGAACTGGCCTCGCAGTTCGGCAATGTCATCATCACGCGCACCTTCTCGAAGCTCTATGGCCTTGCGGGCCTGCGCGTCGGCTGGGGCTATGCGCCGCCGCATGTGGTGGACGCGATCGAGCGTGTGCGCATGCCCTTCAACGTCAGCCTGCCGGCGCAGGCCGCCGCCATCGCCGCGCTGGACGACGATGCGTTCAACGAGCAGTCGCTGGCCCACAACGAAAGCGAGATGGAACGCCTCGCTGCTGGCCTGAAAGCGCTGGGCCTCGGCCTGATCGACGGCGTCGGCAATTTCGTGGTCGCGCAATTCCCCGAGACAAAAGGCAAGACCGCCGCCGAGGCGCTGGCCTTCCTGAAGGATCGCGGCGTCACGGTGCGCGGGCTGGGCGGCTACAAGATGCCGAACCATCTGCGCATCTCGGTCGGCACGGTCGAGGGCAATGATGCGGCGCTCAAGCTGCTGAAAGAATTCCTGGGCAAGTAATGGCTGCGGTGTTCAACCAGATCGCCGTCATCGGCGTTGGCCTGATCGGCGGCTCCATCGCGCGCGCCGCGCTGGAGAAGGGCGCTGCGGCTGAGGTCGTGTTGTTCGATGGCGATGCAGAGGCGCTGAAGCGCGCCGGCGAGATCGGCTTCGGCAAGCCTGCGGTCAGCATCGAAGATGCGGTCGCCAGCGCCGACGCGGTCTTTCATTGCGTGCCTGTGGGTGCGATGGGGGCGACGGCGCGGGCCAGCATCGCGGCGATGAAGCCCGGCGCCATCCTCACCGATGTCGGGTCGGTGAAAGGCAATATCGCGCGCGACTGGCGCAGCCTCGGGCGCGGCGATGTTCACATCATTCCCGGCCACCCGATCGCGGGCACGGAAAAGTCCGGTCCCGATGCCGGCTTCCCCAGCCTGTTCGAGAACCGCTGGTGCATCCTGACGCCCGA
>CAZGWV010000117.1:0-5234 GCA_964529555.1 uncultured Rhizobium sp. | reverse complement strand
GTGCTGGAAGTGCTCGGCCGTTTCGAGGAAGACCTGACCGCGCTCCGCAAGGCCATCCGCAACGCCGACGGTCAGAAGCTGTTCGACACCTTCACCGAGTCCCGCCGCATCCGCCGGGAGATCATCGACGCAGGGCAGGACTCGGCAACGCCGAATTTCGGGCGCGACAAGCCGAAGGCGTAGCCGCGCTCAGGCATCGACACGCGGTTTCACACGGCGGCGGATTTCCTTGCCGGACGCAAGCTCGGCCGTCTCCAGCTCGAAATGCGCCTGCAGGTTCATCCAGAATTCGGGCGAGGTGCGGAAATGCCGCGCAAAGCGCAGCGCCGTATCGCCTGTAATCGACCGGCGTCCGTTCACGATCTCTCCAACACGCCCTGGCGGCACGCCAAGTTCACGCGCCAATGCGTTCTGGCTAAGGCCCAGCGGCTTCATGTATTCTTCCAGCAGGATCTCGCCGGGGTGAACCGGAGCAAGTTTCGGATCGCGGGCCATGCGCCTCCTCCTCAGTGATAGTCCACGATGGCCACGTCATGTGGACCATCTTCACGCCAGACGAAGACGATCCGCCATTGGTCGTTGATGCGGATCGAATGCTGCCCCCGCCGGTCACCGCGCAGGGCTTCAAGCCGGTTGCCCGGAGGACTTCTCAGGTCGTCGAGATGAACCGCCGCATGCAGCATTATCAGCTTCCGCCGCGCCGGTTGGGCAATCGCGTCGAACCGCCGTGAACGCTCGGCGTTGAAAAGCCGTTCCGTTTCCCGACAATCAAACGACTGGATCATCCCGTCGCCCCCCGGCAGCTATAACGTATGCCGTGATGCGGTATAGTCAAGAGGGTGCGCCTATTTCTGCGCAGCCCGCCCCTCGGCGACCAGCCGCACAGTCGCGGGGTCCAGCGCATCCTTCAGCTTCTGCGTGAACTCCGCGCGCTTCAGACCGGGTTCGATGGGCGGAAGGATTTCGAAGATGATCTTGCCCGGCCTGCGCAGAAAGCCCGAGCCCTGCCACACGAGGCCGGTGTTGAGCGCTACGGGCACGCACGGCACGCCAAGCTCGTTGTAGAGCAGCACGATGCCCGGCTTGATGTCGGCGGGCGTGTCGGGAAGCTGCCGCGTGCCTTCGGGGAAAATCACGATCTGCTGGCCTGACTCGACGCCTTTCCTGGCGGCGGCCAGCATCAGCTTCATCGTCTTCATCCCGCCTTCGCGGTCGATCGGAATGCCCACGCGCGACGCATAAACCCCGAAAACAGGGGCTTTCAGCAGCTCCTTCTTCAGGATGTAGGCCGGGTTCTCCATGAAGGTGAAAGGCGCCAGCGTGTCGTAGGTCGACTGGTGCTTCATCGCGACGAGGCCCGGCCCCCTGGGCAGGTTCTCCTTGCCGCGCACCTCCATGCTGATGCCGCAGATCAGCCAGAGCCCGAACGCCTGCACATGGCAGAAGAACCGCACCGCGCTCATCGCGAAGCTGCGCGAGAAGAGCGAGATCGGCATGGCGAGCAGGCCGAAGACGGCCAGCGTTACATAGAACCAGATGGAATAGAGTAGGGAGCGAATGAAAATCATCCTGCACGTTCCTGGTTCGGCAGCGCCGTGCTGCGCAGCGCGGCGAGCCGGAATTTCAGCCACTCCTCGACCAGCACGCGGGCGGTCGCAACATCCGTGTACCATTCGGCAGGGCGGACCTTGGTCGTCATCACGGCGTTTGGAATGAAACGGCCCTCCGGCATGGCGGTCTGAAGTTCGAACAGGGCGCGCTCCATGTGGTATTCCGACGTCACCACGACGATGTGCGAATAACCATTGCGGCGCGCCCAGCCGGCGACTTCCTCGCCATTGCCCTCGGTCGTCGCGGCGGCGCGGCCGAGCATCACGCAGCAATTGATCTGGGCGACATCCACATTGGTGATGCGCGCGATGTCGGCTTCGGTCGTGTCCACATTCACGCCGGAAATCAGCAGCGGCAGGTCGAGCGAATCCGCAAGCTGCACGGCGGAGATGATGCGCAGGTCGGCGGCGCCCGTGAGCGCAACGACCGCTTCGGCGTTGACCGGCGGGTCGGGCGTGACGGCGCGGTCGGCGCGCGCGACGAAGCGCGCGAAATCCCAGCCGGCGACCAGAAGGCCGACAGCCAGAACCACCACCATCACTCGCAGCATCACGCGCAAGGCTTCAGCGTCTCCTCAAACCATATCCGACAGCGACCGCATGACGGTCACCCGCGCCGCGATCATGGACGCGACGCCCGCGATCAGCGGCGCCAGGCCCAGAACGAGGCCATCGGCGAGCGACAGCGACAGCTGCGGCAGCAGCCATATCTCCGCATCCGACTGGCGCAGCAGATACAGGACGAAGGCCGCAGCGCCAAACGCGAGCAGGGCGCCCAGCGCCCCTGCCTGCACGCCCAGCATCAGGAAGCGCCGCTCGAACAGCCCCGCGATGAAGCTGTCCTGCGCGCCGGAGAGATGCAGCAACTCCACGATGTCGCGCCGCGCCAGCAGGGTTGCGTGGGTTGCAAAGGCGATCACGGCAAGGCCGGTCGCGCCCAGCAGGCCGACGGCCACGAGCGCCGAGAGTCCCGCAAGATCGATCGATTTTCGCACATCCGCCGACCAGACGAGGTGATCGTCCACCACGGCGTCGATGCCAACGGTCTTCAGGCCCGCCGCAAGCCGCTGGACGACGTCCTGCGCGCTGGCGTCAGGCGCGGCTTCGGCGGCGACAAGGCGCGGCAGGGGCAGGCTGGCCGGCACGCCGCCCGCGCCGAGCCACGGCCGCAGCAACTCTTCCGCCTCGCCCCGCGTGATGGCGTGGGCGGACTTGATGCCGGACGTCGCCGTGGTCAGCTCCACCGCGCGGGCCAGGGCCGCATCGTCGCCGCGAACGCGGATGGTGATCTGGCCGGTGACGTCGTTGGTCCACGCATCCGCCGCCGCATAGGCCGAGCGCGACACGAGGCCCGAGAGGGCAGCGAGGAAGCAGAGCGCGCACACGACGAAGAACAACGCCGCCTCGCGCGCGTCCTCCTTCGGCAGCAGGGGCGAGAGAGACGCGCTCATGCCGGCTCGTCCTTCCGCGCCAGCGCCGAGGCGGGCACGCGCATCACCATGCCGTCCGCAAGGCGCAGCACATCGGCCTTCGACTTGCGGACGAGGGCGAGGTCGTGCGTGGCGATCAGGATGGTGGTGCTCAGCCGCTTGTTGAGTTCGCGGAACAGGCGGAACAGCCGGTCGCCCATTTCCTCGTCCACATTTCCGGTGGGCTCGTCGGCCAGGATCAGGTCGGGCTTCACCACGACCGCGCGGGCGATGGCGACGCGCTGCTTCTCCCCGCCCGACAGGGTAGCCGGCCGCGCATCCAGCCGGTCGCCGAGGCCGACCCAGGTCAGCAGTTCGATCACGTCCTGCCGATAGGCGCGCTCCTGCTGCCCGGCCACGCGCAGGGGCAGGGCGACGTTCTCGTAGGCGGTCAGATGGTCGAGCAGCCGGAATTCCTGGAACACCACCCCCACCCGGCGGCGCAGGGGGGCGAGATCGCGCCGCCGCAGGCGGCTGGTATCCACACCGAAAAGCGACATTCGCCCGGCGGTGGGGCGCAGGCCGAGATAAGCCAGCTTCAGCAGGGTGGACTTGCCCGCGCCCGACGGGCCGGTGAGAAAAGTCAGCGATCCGGGGGACAGGGATAGTGAAACATCGGCCAGAACATCGGCTTCCGGGCCGTAGGACACGCCGACGCGGTCCAGGCGCAGAACGGGGTCATCTGCTGCAAGTCCTTGCTCTCGCATGGGATTCCGCTGGTCTGGCCACGGGAACTGTTTAGGTCTGAATCCAGCCCTGATTGGACTATATTAACCGTTCGTGTGATTCCGATAGTGCGATGATCCTAGTCTGCCCGTCCTGCGATACGCGGTACTTTGCCGACGATTCCAAAATCGGCACGGAAGGCCGGCGCGTGCGCTGCGCCACCTGCGGCCATGCGTGGACCGCGAAGGTCCAGGAAGAGGACGGCGCGCCTGCCCCGGTCGAGGAAACCGGCCTCACGCGCGAGCAGGTGGAACGCCTGCGCCAGACCGCTCAGGCCAACTCCAAGGTGCGGGCCGGGCCCCACGCCGAATTCCGCGCCCAGCAGCACGCCAGGAAGAAACGCGAGCGCGGCCGCGCCGTGACCATCGCCTGGGTTTCGGTCGCGATCCTGTTCGCCGGCGGGCTGGGTGCAGCTGTGCTGTTCCGCAACGAGGTGGCGAACGCCTTCCCGAAAGTGGCCTCGCTCTATCACTTGGTCGGGCTCGACGTGAATCGCTTTGGTCTTGTGTTCGAGAACGTCGCCGCCAAGCGCTCGTTCGACGGGACGACGCCGGTGCTCACCGTTACGGGCGCGGCCGTCAACAATTCGGACGAGGCCCGGATCACCCCCCAGCTGCGCGTTACGCTGAAGGACGAGTCCGGCAACGAAGTGCAGACATGGACCGATGATTTCGCCGCCGGCACGCTGGCGCCCGGCGAGCGCACCGAATTCACCACGCGCTTCGAGGCCCCGCCGGTCGAGACTTATCGCCTGACCGTCGCCTTCTCGGAGAAGGGCGGCACGAACACGGGCGGCGAAACGCATGTCGAGCCCACGGGAGCCGCTCATGGCGCCGAAGACGTGGCAGCGGCAGGCGACGCGCACGCCGATGCCGGGACCGGAACCGACGAGATCGCCCACACCGAAGAGGCCTCCGATCACTAGCGCTTTTGTTCCCGCCAATGTCGACGTGCTCCTGACCGAGGACGAGGTGCAGGCGCGCATCGCGAAGCTGGCTGAAAGCCTTGCGCCGCGCCTGTCGCAGGGATCGTGGACGGGCGTCGTGGTGCTGCTCGGCGCCACGCCATTCGCGGCAGACCTGCTGCGCGCGTTCTCGCGCCACGGCATCGATGTCGGGTTCGATGCGATCTGGCTGCAGAGCTATGCCGATGCGCGCGAAAGCTCGGGCCGCATGCAGGTTCATGCCGATGTGGCGCGGCCCGTCGAGGGGCGGAACATCCTCCTGATCGACGACGTGTTTGACAGCGGCAAGACCATCGCCTTCGCCCGCACGCACTTCATCCAGAAGGGCGCGAAGGAAGTTCTCACCTGCGTTTTCGCCCGCAAGCCGGACGCCGCCATCGAGGGGCTGGATGCATGGGCATGGGACGCCCCGCCGCGCTACCTCGTCGGCTACGGCATGGACGACGCCGGCGCGATGCGCGGGCT
>CAZGWV010000116.1:2535-10474 GCA_964529555.1 uncultured Rhizobium sp. | reverse complement strand
GCGGGCGAGGGCACGGAGACAATCGATCTCGCCGGCGCCTTCCTCTATCCCGGCTTCACCGACGCCCACGCCCACCTCTACGGCATCGGCGAGCGCGAGCAGATGCTGAACCTCGACAAGGTCGCCTCCATCGCCGAACTGGTGAAGGTCGTGGAGGAAGCCGCAAAGGCTGCTCCCGCCGGTCAGTTCCTCTATGGCCGCGGCTGGATCGAAACCCACTGGCCTGAAAGGCGCTTCCCCACCCGCGCCGATATCGACGCCGTCACCGGCGTTCGCCCCGTGGTTCTCGAACGCGCCGACGGCCACGCCATGCTCGCCAACACCGCCGCGTTGAAGGCGGTGGGCCTCGATGGCAAGCCCACGACGCAACCCGCAGGCGGCCGCATCGAAGTCGACGCGCAAGGCCTCCCCACCGGCATGCTGATCGACCACGCCATGGCCCCCATGGCCGCGCTCGCCACCGCGCCGACCGATGCGGAGGTCCGCGCCACCTATGCAAAAGCCATGGCCCGCGAAGTGGGCCTCGGCTGGACCGGCCTGCACAACATGTCCGCCATCGGCCCGCACATGGCGACGCTCAACTCCATGACCGCCGCAGGCGACGTCACCCTGCGCATCTACAACGCCGTCGATGGCGCAGCTTTCGACATGATGAGTGAAGGCGGCCTGTGGGGCGTCTCCCCCGACGGCCTCGTCAGCACGAAGGCGATCAAGCTCTACATGGATGGCGCGCTCGGCTCGCGCGGCGCGTTGCTCTCGGCGCCGTATTCGGACCAGCCTGCAATCTCCGGCCTCCAGACCGCCGACGAAGCCGCGACGCTTGCGATCCTGAAGAAAGCCTTCGACGCCAACATCCAGGTCGCCTTCCACGCCATCGGCGATGAAGGCAACCGCCTCGTCCTCAACTGGATGGACAAGACCTTCGCAGATGCCGGCGTCTCAGATCCCGCCAAAAAAGGAGAAGGCCGGCGCTGGCGCATCGAGCATTCGCAGATTCTCCACGTCGAGGATATTCCGCGCTTCAAGGCGCTTGGCGTCATCCCGTCCATGCAGCCCAGCCATGCCATCGGCGATCTCTATTTCGCGCCCGCGCGTCTCGGGCCGGATCGTCTCGCCGGCGCCTATGCCTGGCGCGCCCTGATCGACGCCGGCTCCATCATCGCAGGCGGCTCCGACGCCCCCGTGGAGCAGGGCGACCCGCGCATCGAGTTCTACGCAGCGGTTGCGCGCAAGGACCTCAAGGGCGCGTCCGGCGAAGGCTGGCATCCCGAACAGGCCGTCACGCGCGCAGAGGCGCTGAAAATGTTCACCCTCTGGCCAGCCATCGCCTCGTTCCGGGAAAAAGATCTCGGCACGATCGAGCCCGGCAAGCTCGCCGACTTCACCGGCTTCACCGGCGACATCATGGTCGTCCCCGAAGCGGACATCCTCACGGTCGAACCTGCGATCACGGTCGTGAACGGGAAGGTCGTCTACAGCCGCGCGCCATAGCGGATAGAACTGCGGGCTCCCCGGTCCGGGGGGAGCCCGCAGCGCCGGCCAGCAGGGATCGGGCGACGCCTGCGGCCAGTTGGCCGAATGCCATGTCCCATGACGGACCCCGCTGACTTACGGGTCAGGCAGCGACGGCATTCGTACCAGTGCAGTGCTACAAGCAAGCATCAGGCCAGGCCTGTCATTCCCGCCGTACCCCGGAAGCGCGAAGCGCTATCCGGGGGAAGAGCCGGAACCCAGGAGCCACGAGCATCGCCCTCGCAACCCCTGGGTTCCGGCTCGCGCTCACGCGCGTCCGGAACGACATTGATCGTGTACGGAGAAAAAACCTAAGCCCGCGCCAGCGGGTGCGCCGCCTCGAGCAGATCGCGCAGCTCGTCCGTGACCACATGCGTATAGATCTGCGTGGTCGAAATATCCGCGTGGCCCAGCAGAAGCTGAACCGCCCGCAGGTCAGCCCCGCCCGACAACAGGTGCGTGGCAAACGCATGGCGCAGCGCGTGAGGCGTCACCCGCTCGCCATTGATGTTCGCCTTGATCGCGAGGTCTTCGAGTATCTGACCCAGCCTGCGCCGCGTGAGTCTTCCGCCAGCTCCCCGCGAAGGAAACACATACCGCATCGCCGCAGACCTCACCGCCGACTTCGGCAGGAACTCCTCACGCACGGCCATGTAGTTTTTCAGCGCCGCCAGCGCCGGCTTGCCCAGCGGCGTGATCCGCTCCTTGTCGCCCTTGCCGCGCACGATCAGCACGCTCGCCCCCGGCGCCGGAAGCGCAGAGAGAGGCAGGTCGCAACATTCCGATGCACGCAGCCCCGCGCCATACAGCAGCTCGACCAGACAGATCGTCCGCAAGTCTCCCGGCTCCGATCCCTGCGCCGCCGCGATCAGGCGAGACATCTCCTCGCGGCTCAGCACATCCGGCGGATCGCGCCGGAATGTCGGCCCATCCAGCCGCGACGTCGGATTGTCCTGCCGCTCATTATCGCCCAGCTGAAACCGGAAGAACCGCCGCAAAGCCGACAACCGCCGCGACACCGTCGCCGCAGACATGCCCCGCTCATGCAGGTCGCGCACGAACGCCGAAAGCTCGCGCTCGCCCGCATCGATCAGCGAAGTCCGGTTGGCCCGCAGGAAGCTGGACGCATCCTCCAGATCGCGCCGGTAAGCCTCGATCGTATTATCCGCCGCCCCACGCTCCGCGCGTAGCGTGTCGAGAAAAGCTTCGATGCGGCGCGTGTCGAGCATCGGGAGACACTGCGCACGGAGAGATTTATGGGAAGTTAGCTGGCCGCGTGTGCGCGGCAGGGGAATAGGGAGCCGGGAGTAGGGAGTAGATACCCGCGCGTTGCGGCGCCCCCACTGACTATTCCCTATTCCCTATTCCCTATTCCCTATTCCCTATTCCCTATTCCCTATTCCCGACGGCGAAGCCGCTCAGAACGCCTTCCAAACCTGCAACGACTCCAGCGCGATGGCCCGTGCTTCCTCTTCCATGCCGACGATCGACAGCTGCGTCAGCAGATCGGACAATCCCGCGAACGAGAGGGCCGACACGTCATTGCCCAGCTGGCCGATCGCGGCCAGCATCGCTTCGCCATCCGCATCCTGCCGCGCCGCCGAGGTGATGCGCGCGATGGCCGCATCCGAAACCCCGCGCCCCGCCGTCCGCAATGTCGAGAGCAGGGTGCGCTGGTCTTCGGTCAGCCCCAGGCCCAGCCCGACCTGCAGGAACAGCAGCCGCGTATTCTCGATCCGCCGGATCGCCAGCTGCTGCTCGCCAGAAGACGCCGCAGCGCCCGGCTTCGTGTCCGGCTTGGGCGTCGTCGCCGCGATCATCTTGTCGACGAGGCCAGCCACCTTGTCCGGCTTCCCGTCCGCCAGCGCGAGCATCACGTCGATCCGCGCAATCGCCCATGCGTCCTGCTTCTCCGCCGCCATCGCGCCGAGATGCTTGCGCCACTCATTCGCCTGAGCAACGTCGCCAGCCAGAATGCCGGCGCGCGCGAACTGCTCCGCATAGGCAAGCGTCGCCTCGTCACGCGGCAACGCCTTGATCGCAGCCGACAGCCCCATCGCCGCAAGGCGCGCATCGGTCAGCGTCTCCGCGCCTTTGAGCGCCGCCGCATAAGCCGCAGCCTTCGCCGGCGTCGCCGCATCCTCATTGCCCGCAGCCGCGATCGCGACCGCCAGCAGGTCCGGCTTGGCCGCCGCCCCGCGCGCAGGCGCAGGCGCGGGATCAGGCGTCAGCGCCAGCACAGCCGCAATATCGGCAGGCTTCAGCTTCCCGCCCTCCACCGCCGCGCGCAAGGCCGCGCGCCGCTGGGCTTGCGTGGCCTTGTCATTGGTCGCAATCGCCGCCGCCACATCGGCCCGCGCGGCATTGAGCGCATTCGCCGGCACGGGCAGCTTCGCCGCCACCGAGACCGCCGCCTCGAACGGCGTGCTGTATCGGCCGTCCGCCTTCTTCAGCTCCGGCGCATTCACCGCCGCCAGCGCCCCGTGCATCCAGAGGCCGACGGCCTCGTCGCCCGCCACGATCTGTTCGGCCAGCAGATTGGCCGCCGCCACATCGCCCGCCAGCGCCGCGCACAGCGCACGCACCTGCAGCCACGCCTTGTCGCTCGCCTGCCTGCCGGCGACCATGCACGCGCCATCCTTCTGGCCGCGCGCGAGATCAAGCTCCGCCGACATGAGATCGGCCGGCTTGCCCCACTCCGTATCCTTGTAGCGGCGGCGCAGATCGTTCGCGCTCTCGCTCTCGCCAAGCTCCTCCAGCAGCCGCAGCCGCTCGGGGATCAGCGTCACGCCGCCCGGTCCCCTGGCTCGCGACATCAGCACGCGGCGCAAGGCCTGCCGCGCCGAGGGCGCCAGCTCGCGCGCCTTCAGCGCAGCGAACAGTGGGGCCAGCGTCTTCTCGCTGGTATTGTTCCAGAAGGTGATGGGCAGGGGCCTGTCATTGGTCCCGAGCCAGCCGACGCCCCACGGGTCCGTCTGCGGCAGCGAGTTGGACGTCACCTGCGCCGAAGCGGGCGCGCTGACCGCGATGGCGAGAACCGCCGCGGCCAGAAGCCTGTTGCCCGAAACTTTATTGCCCGAAACTTTATTGCGAAGGCGCATCGCTGCCGCTCTCCACCGGCTTGGCGTTCGGGCCGATATTGGTGGCGTCGACGGTTATTTCTTCCTGCACGGGTTTGCGCCCGTCCGCCTGGCCCGCCGCCCAGAAGAGGCCCCCGACCACAACCACCAGGGCAACGCCCACGATGATCGCAATCAGCTTGAGCGACATCGGCCTGCGCCGCCGTGCAAAGCCTCCACGCGCCATCATAACCTCCAGCCTGAACGCCAAAACTTGAACCGGAGGGAGAATGAACCAGACACAGCCGCCCTGGTCCAGCCACGGGCGCCGTGCCCGCTGTCCATGCTCCGGCCCGATCATTGCCCCGCAGGTCGCCGCCTGTATAAGCGTGCGGTTCGGGATGCAGGGCAAGCCATGACTGCTCGATCGGAAGCGCCAGACGGGGCTGCCGGGCCGGCCTCTGGCCGCCTGCAGCGCACCATTGCGCTCGTTGGTCTGATGGGTGTCGGAAAGTCCACAGTGGGCCGGAAACTGGCCGAAAGCCTGGGCGCGCCCTTCGTCGACAGCGACGAGGAGATCGAGAAAGCCGCCGGCCTCAGCGTGCAGGAAATCTTCGAGCGTCATGGCGAGCCCGAATTCCGGCGCGGCGAAAGGCGAGTGATTGAGCGCCTGCTCAACGGCCCGCCCATCGTCCTGGCGACCGGCGGCGGGGCCTATATCGACCCCACCACCCGCGCCCTGATGAAGGAGAAGGCCACCACCGTCTGGCTCCGCGCCGATCTCGACCTGATCTGGAAGCGCGTGAACCGCCGCGACACGCGTCCCCTGCTGAAGCGGGACAATCCCCGGCAGGTCCTCGCCGACCTCAACGCCGTCCGCTCGCCCATCTATGCCGAGGCCGATGTGGTGGTGGATTCCGGCGACCAGCCCGCCTCCGAGGCCGCCCGCGCCATCCGCGAGAAGCTCGGGCTCGCCTAGCGACACTGCCGTCCTTGCATGCTCCGGCCGTATGCCGGATGAAGGCGGCGCAAACAGGAAGCCATGATGACCAAGACAGTCCGGGTCGAGTTGGGCCAGCGGGGCTATGACATCCTCATCGGCGAGGGCCTTGTCGCCCGCGCCGGCGAGTTGATTCGTCCGCATCTCAAGCCGGGCCGCGACCGCGTCTTCGTCGTCGCCGACGACAATGTCGCCCGCCTGCACGGACAGCGCCTCGTCGATGGCCTTGTTGCAGCCGACATCAAGGGCCAGATGGTCACCGTGCCGCCGGGCGAGGAATCCAAGTCCTTCGCCTATCTCGATGTTGTGCTGGGCGAACTGATCGGCGCGGGCGCCGAGCGCGACGATCTGATCCTCGCCTTCGGCGGCGGCGTGGTGGGCGATCTCACCGGCCTCGCCGCCGGCCTGCTGAAGCGTGGCGCCCGCTTCGTCCAGATCCCGACGACGCTGCTGGCGCAGGTCGATAGTTCCGTCGGCGGCAAGACCGCGATCAACAGCGCAGCTGGCAAGAACATGGTCGGCCTGTTCAACCAGCCCGTGCTCGTGCTCGCCGATCTCGACGTGCTCGACACGCTTCCGGTTCGCGAGCGCTATGCAGGTCTGGCCGAAGTGGCCAAGTATGCGCTGATCGACGATCCCGCCTTCTTCGACTTTCTGGAGGCGAACGCCGCCGCTCTCTCCGAGGGCCACAAGCCGGCGCTGGCCGAAGCGGTCCGCGTCTCCTGTTCCGCGAAGGCGCGCATCGTCGCCATCGACGAGACCGAGCAGGCTGAACGCGCGCTGCTTAATCTGGGCCACACATTCGGCCACGCGCTGGAGCGCGCCAACGCATTCAAGTCGACCCTGCTGCACGGCGAGGGCGTCGCGGCCGGCATGGCGATGGCGATGCGCTACTCTGTGAAACTCGGCCTCTGCCCCGGCCAGGACGCCGTCCGGGCCGAGCGCCTGATGAATGCCCTCGGCCTCGCAACCCGTGTCGGCGAACTCGGCGGCGGGCCCTATCAGGCCGATGAACTGCTCGCCCACATGGCCCACGACAAGAAAGCCCGGAACGGCCAGCTCACGCTGATCCTCTCGCGCGGGATAGGGAAAGCCTTCATCGAACGAAGCGTAACCCTCGATACACTCAAGGAATTTCTGGAAAACGAAACCCGGACCGCTTCCTGAATCGAACAAGCGGTACTACCTTCCATTCATTGGGCAGGGCCAAGGGCGACGGGTCACCGACATGACGCTTGCAGACCGCACGCTCGCGTTTGCCGAACAGGCAGCCGAAGTGCAGACGCGCAAATCGCTCGGCGCCAGCCTCATGTCGCTGATCGAGCCGCTGGGCGCGTCCACCTATGCCTGCCTCTATCTCCGCCGCGCAGGCGGAGAGGTCGTCATCGACCGTTCGCTCTCCAACGTCTCCCGCCAATGGCATGAGCTGTATCTCGAGCGCGGCTATGATGCGTCCGATCCGGTGTTCCAGGGCGTCATGCGCGGCGGCGCGTATGGCTATTGGGACGAACTCACGCGGGGCATGGTGCTCAGCCGACCGATGCGCGAGGTGATGGGCGCGGCCAGCGAACACCAGATGCGCCAGGGCTTCACCAAGCGCGTCACGCTGGATACCGGCGGCGTCGCCGTGATGATGATCGCCGGCATGGACCTCGAAAAGGACCGGCAGACGCGGGCGGCCCTGCGCATGTCGTTCGACGTGTTCGCAAACGAAGGCGCGCGAATGCTCAAGGTTGGCCCCACGGGCGGCAAGCCCGATGGCGGGGAGGGGGATGACCCCTCGCAGCACCTGTCGAAGACCCAGCTCAAGGTTCTGCTGATGCGCTCGGAAGGCATGTCCAACAAGCAGGTCGCCCAAACGCTTGGCCGGCATGAGAAGACGGTCGAATGCCACGTCACCGAAATCCTGCGGCGGCTGGAAGCCCGCAACATGATCGACGCCATACGGATCGCCACCCGGCGGAAGCTGATCCTTTAAAAACAGGCGCATGCAGGCCCAGCCCCCGGAATTCTAGGGGCAAACCCTGATTTCCAAAACACTTGGCATGAGCACTAATGTCTTTTCGGCGGGGACGGGCCGCTCATTCTCATGCCCTGGGTTGACGAACGGCTCCGCCGCAGGGTGGAGCCGTTTGCCGTTTTGGCGGCTATGGGCCCGGTTTCAGGCCGCGTCGATGTGCAGCGCGTGCAGCCCGCCGGTGAATTCCGCCTCCAGCGCCGCGTTGACCGCCCGGTGCCGGGCCAGCCGCGGTAATCCCGCAAACGCCCCGGCCCGGATGCGCACGGCATAATGGGTCTCTCCCCCCGGAGCCGCTCCCGCATGGCCGGCATGAAGGTGCGACTCGTCGGTCACCTCCAGCTCGGTCGG
>CAZGWV010000116.1:0-2435 GCA_964529555.1 uncultured Rhizobium sp. | reverse complement strand
GCCGATCAGGCAGGCGAATTCCAGCTGCGCGCTGTTCTCGCGGATTGTCAATTCTTGCGGTGTTAACCGGCGAACCCCATGATTGGGGAATGTCAGCCGCTGAAGATTATGTGCGGGGCTACCGCGTCAAGTTCGTCGACATCCGCGTAAACCCGCCGGGTGGACGCCGGAAGGGCGGCGCGTTTGTCCAGCGTTGCGAACATAAAGGTTGTGACGAACTCGGGCTTTGCAAGGCGCCCAAGCCCTTCGCCGCGCGCGTGATCCAGATGCCGGGCCAAGCCGTCGCCGATCAGGACCATCACTGGTTCTGTCAGCGCCACGCCGCCGAATACAACCAGACCTACGATTTCTTCGACGGCATGACCGAGGACGAGATCACCGCCTTTCAGGCATCAGCCGGTTTTGGCCACAAGCCGACCTGGAAGTTCGGCGGCGGGCCCGTGGGCGCTGCCGGCCGGGCGGCCCGCATGAACAATCCGCGCGGCTGGCGCGGCGCGAAGGACTGGCTCTACAATGGCCATGTCGGCAAGGGCGAGGCGGCGCAAGCCGAACGCGGCCGCACGCGCCTGCAGACCCGCGCGCTCGACGAGATGGGCCTGCCGCATAATGCCGATGGCCCGCAGATCCGCGAGCGTTATGGCATTCTCGTGAAGCAGTACCACCCCGACTCCAACGGCGGCGACCGCTCGATGGAACACCGCCTCACCGTCGTGATCCGCGCCTTCAAGGCGCTGAAGGCGAGCGGGCTGGCGTAGCCGGCCCGAGGGAGTAGGGAGTAGCGAACAGGGAGTAGGGGGTCCCTTCGTTGCTTCGGGCGCCGCCAACTATTCCCTATTCCCCATTCCCTACTCCCCGGCGCACAGCGCCTACATCGGCTTCGGCTCCCACAGCTCCAGCTTGTTGCCCTCCGGGTCCATGATGTGGGCGAATTTGCCGTTGGCTTCTTCCGGGAAGGTCTTCACCGGGGTCACGCCATGCTCGGCGCATTTCGCCAGCATGCCGTCGAGATCGTCCACGGCGAGGTTGATCATATACGGATTGGCCGAGGGCTCGAAATAGGTGGTGTCCGCCTTGAAGGGGCTGAACACCGTGCCCGCGCCCGGATGAGCCGCCATCGCATCCGGCGTGAACACGACGCCGCCCCAGTCGTGGACATGGAAGCCGAGCACGTCCTTGTACCACTTGATCAGGGCGGCCGGGTCCTTCGACTTGAAGAACACCCCGCCCACGCCAAGAACCTTCGCCATCGCCGACCTCGTTCAAATCTATGATCCGGCGGCCAGCAAAGCCCCGGCGGGCCATGCGCACAATCACCCAAAGGGGTGATTTTCGCGAGCCATAGGGGCTATTGCGCACTTTCGTCGCCGGATTGGGCCGATGTGCTGCGTTGCAATGTGTCCGCCCCCGCGCCTATATCGGACTGACTGGATACGAGAGATTTTCCTCCCATGGCCGTGACTGACGCATCTGACGCCCTGATTTCGCTCGCGCCGACGAAAGAGCTCGACGCAAAGAAGACGTTCGGCATCGATCTCGACTGGAAGGTTCCGGCCTTCGCGGAGAAGTCGGCCTATGTGCCCGACCTCGATCCGGCCTACCGTTTCGACCCGCAAACCACGCGCGCCATTCTCGCGGGCTTCAAGCACAACCGCCGCGTGATGATCCAGGGCTATCACGGCACCGGCAAGTCGACGCATATCGAGCAGGTCGCTGCGCGACTTAATTGGCCCCTCATTCGCATCAACCTCGACAGCCACGTCAGCCGTATCGACCTCGTCGGCAAGGACGCGATCGTGCTGAAGGACGGCAAGCAGATCACCGAATTCCGGGAGGGCATCCTTCCCTGGGCGCTGCAACGCCCCATCGCGCTCGTGTTCGACGAATACGACGCCGGTCGCCCGGACGTGATGTTCGTCATCCAGCGCATCCTCGAATCCTCGGGCCAGCTGACGCTGCTGGACCAGAACCGCGTGATGAAGCCGCATCCGAACTTCCGCCTGTTCGCCACGACGAACACGGTGGGCCTCGGCGACACCACCGGCCTCTATCACGGCACGCAACAGCTGAACCAGGGCCAGCTCGACCGCTGGTCGATCGTCACGACGCTCAACTATCTCGCGCACGACGCGGAAGTTGAAATCGTCTCCGCCAAGGTTCCGCAGATCGAGAAGGCGACCGTCTCCAAAATGGTCCGCGTCGCCGACATGACGCGCAACGCCTTCATCGCCGGCGACATCTCCACCGTGATGAGCCCGCGCACCGTCATCACCTGGGGCGAGAACACGCTGATCTTCGGCGACATCGGCCTCGCCTTCCGCATGACGTTCGTGAACAAGTGCGACGAACTCGAACGCCCCGCGATAGCCGAATTCTACCAGCGCGCCTTCGCGCAGGAATTGCCCGAAAGCGCCGCGATGGTGAAGGTGGCGTAGCGG
>CAZGWV010000115.1:0-10583 GCA_964529555.1 uncultured Rhizobium sp. | reverse complement strand
ATCAGTTGCGCAGGCGGTAGCCGGTCTTGAAGATCCAGCCGACAATGCCGAGCAGGATCAGGATGAAGCCGAAAGTCACGCCCAGGCTGAGCGCGACATTATCGCCTTCCAGCCCGAAGAAGGCCCAGCGGAAGCCCGAGATCAGGTGGACCACCGGGTTGAGCTGGGCGATGCCCTGCCAGTCCTGCGGCAGCATGTCGATCGTGTAGAACGCCCCGCCGAGGAAGGTGAGCGGCGTAACGATGAGCATCGGGATGAAGTTCAGTTGCTCGAAGCTCTCCGCCCAGATTCCGATGATGAAACCGAACAGGCTGAAGGCGAACGACACCAGGATCAGGAACAGCACCATCTCGACCGGGTGGAGGATCTGCACGGGAACGAACAGATAAGCCGTGGCGAGGATGACGAGGCCAAGGATCACCGACTTGGTCGCGGCCGAGCCGACGAAGGCGATGACGATTTCGAGGTAGGATACGGGCGCCGACAGCAGTTCATAGATCGTGCCGGTGAATTTCGGGAAGTAGATGCCGAAGCTCGCATTGAAGATCGAGTTGGTGAAGATCGACAGCATGATGAGGCCGGGCACCAGGAAGGTGGCGTAATCCATGCCCGGCACGATGGCTTCCATGCGGTTGCCGATGGCGGAGCCGAAGACGACGAAATAGAGCGCGGTGGTGATGACCGGCGTCGCAAGGCTTTCGCCGAGCGTGCGGAAGAAGCGCACCATCTGGAAGCGATACATCGCCCAGATGCTGTGGCCGTTGAAGCTCAACGCGCTGCTGGAAGCGACGGGGCGGGCGGGGGCGCGCGCGGGTGCGGATGCCTGGGTCATGGGATCAGCCTTTCACGCCTGCGGGTTGGGCGGCCACGGGCGCGTGGACGAGACTCACGAAAATCTCCTCCAGCGATGACGACTTGGTGTCGAAGTCCTTGAACTGGATGCCCGTCTCGCTCATGCGGCGGATCAGGGAGGCAACGCCGGTGCGATCGGCGGTCGTGTCGAACGTGTAGTCCAGCCTGCGGCCTTCATCGCGCAGCGAAAGATCCCAGTCCTTCAGCGTATCGGGCAGGGCGACGAGCGGTTCGACGAGTTCGAAGGAGACCTGCTTCTTGCCGAGCTTTTTCATCAGGGTGGACTTTTCCTCGACAAGGATCAGCTCTCCCTTCGAGATGACGCCGACGCGGTCAGCCATTTCCTCGGCTTCCTCGATGTAGTGTGTGGTGAGGATGACGGTGACGCCGCGCTCACGCATGTCGCGCACCAGCGCCCACATATCGCGGCGGAGTTCGACATCGACGCCGGCAGTCGGTTCGTCGAGGAACAGGATTTCGGGCTCGTGGCTCAGCGCCTTGGCGATCAGCACGCGGCGCTTCATGCCGCCCGACAGCGCCATGAGCTTGGTGTCCTTCTTCTCCCAGAGGGAGAGGTCCTTCAACACCTTTTCGATGTGCGCGTGATTGGGCGGCAGGCCGAACAGGCCGCGCGAAAAGTTGGTGACGGCCCAGACCGTCTCGAACATGTCGATGTGCATTTCCTGCGGCACGAGGCCGATCAGGCTTCGTGCGGCGCGGAATTCCTTCTGCGCATCATGGCCGCCGACCATGATGGTTCCGGTTGTCGGCGTGACGATGCCGCAGACGGCGTTGATGAGGGTCGACTTGCCCGCGCCATTGGGGCCGAGCAGGGCGAATATCTCGCCTTTCTCGATTTCCAGATCGACGTGCTTCAGCGCCTGGAGCCCGCCCTTGTAGGACTTGCTGAGGCCCTGGATCGACAGAACGGGCGGCATGTGGCGATGGTCCCCCAGCCAGTTATTGTTATGGCTCTTGAACGGCCAGAAGCGATGTGGGGCCTCGATACGCCCCTGTCCAGTAGGACGCACGGGGAAGTCGCGCGCCGACACGCGGTATGAGAAATTTTCGCGGCAGGGCCGTTACGCCTGGATCAGCGACAGGATGGTGGCGCGAAGTTCGGGCAGGCCAAGACCCTTCTCGCTCGATGTGGCGATGACTTCGGGATGCGCGGCGGGCTGTTTCATCAGCGCGGCCCTGGTTACCTCGATGACTTCGGCGAGCTCCGATTTCTTGATCTTGTCGGTCTTGGTCAGCACGACCTGATATTGCACGGCGTTGCTGTCCAGTTGCTTCATCACGCCGAGGTCGACTTCGCCAATGCCGCGGCGCGCATCGATCAGTGTGAACACGCGCCGCAGGGTCGGGCGCTTGCGGAGGTAGTCGAGGTTCAGCTTGCTCCAGACATCGACGTTCTTCCTGGGCGCTTCGGCAAAGCCATAGCCGGGCAAGTCGACGATGAAGAGTTTGCCGTCGGCGAGATCGAAGAAGTTGATCTCCTGCGTGCGGCCCGGCGTGTTCGAGGCGCGCGCGAGATATTTGCGGTTGCATAGCGCGTTGATGAGGCTGGACTTGCCGACATTCGAGCGGCCGGCGAAGGCGATCTCCGGCCGGTCGGGCTCCGGCAGGCCCTTGATTGCGACGACGCCTTTGACGAACGCGACGTTTCCCGCGAACAGCTTGCGGGCGGCTTCGATGTGGTCAGGCGTGAATTCGGTCATGGAATTCGCCAGGTCTGGAGTCCGCTCGCATCCTTCGAGTCGAGCCCCGCGGGCCCGTCTCGGGATGCGCGCTTAACTGCTGGCAGGCCTATGCCGCCTTCTTCTTGAAGCGCTTCGCGATCCACTTGTCGAACTCGGTCTCGACGCCGGTGCGGCGCATGATGATGTACTGCTGCAGGATCGAGATGAGGTTCGACCAGACATAGTAGATCACGAGGCCGGCGGCGAAGCCTGCGAACAGCACTGTGAAGACGAGCGGGATCCACTTCATTATCGCCGCCTGCATCTTGTCGCCCGGAGGCGCCGAGAGGCTCTGCAGGCCGAACATGGTGAGGCCGTAGAGGATCGGCCAGACGCCGATGCCGAGCAGGCCGCCGATCAGCGGAACCGAACGCGGCTCCCACGGGATCAGTCCGAACAGGTTGAAGATCGAGGTCGGATCGGCCGCCGACATGTCGCGGATCCAGCCGACGAACGGCGTGTGGCGCATTTCGATCGTGACGTTCAGCACATGGAACAGCGCGTAGAATACGAACATTGTTGGGATCAGCGGGAGGCAGCCCGCGAGCGGATTGACCTTCTCGCGCTGCATCAGCTTGGCCTGCTCCTGCCGCATGCGCTGCGGATCGGCCTTGAAGCGCTCCTGAATCGACTTCAGCTCGGGCTGCATCAGCCGCATCTTCGACATGGACTTGTACATGTTGAACTGCAGCGGGAAGAACACGGTCTTCACCACGACGGTCAGCGCGATGATCGCAAGCGCAAACGCGCCGAACCAGCTCTGCAGGATCATCAGGAAATAGAAGAACGGCTTGGTGATGAAGAACATGAACGACCAGTCGATCGCATCCGTGAAGCTCGGGATGGCGTTCTCGTTTTCGTAACGCTCCAGCACGCTGAGGCGCTTGGCGCCGGCGAACACGCGCGAGGTCTTGGTGATCGCCTGGCCCGGCTGGATCACATAAGGCGTCAGGTCGTAGCCGGCCACGAATGTCGTCTGCCCGTTGAGCTTTTCCGAGCGTGCAATCATCTGCACTTCCTCGTTCTGCTCGGGGATCGTCGCACCCATCCAGTATTTGGTGGTCAGCGAGTTCCAACCGCCCGTCACCGAGCGCTGCACGGCCTTGCCGTTGTTGAGGTCGTTGTAGTTGGTCATCTGGTTCTTTTCGGAACCGTAGACGCCCAGCGCGCCGCGATGGGCGCCGTGTTCGAGCGAGTTGATCGTGTCGCCAGCAAGGCGCTGACGGACCTGCGCCTTCTGCGTGAGCGTGACGGCGGTGTCGCCCGTATTTGTGACGATGTCGGTGACGGTGAAGAGGTAGTCATTGTCCACGGCGATGGTGCGGTCGATCTTCACCGTGGCGGTGACATAGCTGAGGGTGAGGGGATTGGCGGGCGATAGCGGGCCAGTGCTGGTTTGCGTCCACAGCACATTGTCCGTGGTGGTCGCATCCGTGGTCCAGGCGACAGTGGCGTAGAAAGCGCGCTCGGTGCCTTCGGGGGCCATCAGCTTGATCTCGCCGGCGGGTCGTTCGGCCTCTTTGTCGTCGATGGTCTCGTAGAAGCCCTTGAGTTGCACATCGTCGATGCGCGAGCCGAGCAGGGAGATCGATCCCTCGATGGCAGGCGCGTCGAGGGCGACGCGCGCACCGGACGCAAGCTCTCCGGCCACGACCTCTTCACGCAGGCGGATCGTGGGCGCGGGCGCCGTCGATTGCGTGACGGCGTTCTGCTGGGCCTGTTGGCGGGCAGCCTGCTGAGCCTTCTGCTGGGGGTCCAGCACAAGGAAATTGTAGACCATGAACAGGCCAAAACACAGGACAAGGGCCAGCATGAGATTGCGCTGGTCGTTCTGTTCCATGGGATCAGGCCCTGGCGGGAGGGGTGGGTCGGCCGCCCGCTTGCGGGGCAGCGTCACCGGGAATGAAGCGGCGGCGGAGGCTTACCAACGCCTTTTCCAGATCGTCAAGCAAACGGGGCCAGGGGGCCGTGCCGGTTTCCTGACGCGCCACCACGACATAGTCGACGCCTGCGACACCAAGACGAGGCAGAAGCAGGCGGGCGGCCTCGCGCAGGCGGCGCCGGGCGCGGTTGCGGACCACCGACCCACCGACCTTTTTGGTCGCGGTGAAGCCGAGGCCGAACTGGGGGCGGGGTATGTTCCGAAGACGAGCCTGCACCACCACCAGACGGCGGCGCTCGGCATAACCCTCTGCAACATAAAGGAATTCACGCCTGACACGCAGGCGTTCAATCAGATGTGCCGATATATCGGTGTCGCTGGCGACTAGGCGCTCAGACGCTTGCGGCCCTTGGCGCGGCGAGCAGCCAGAATCTTCTGGCCGTTCTTGGTCGCCATGCGCGAGCGGAAGCCGTGGCGGCGCTTGCGCTTCAGGTTGCTCGGCTGAAAAGTTCTTTTGGTCGACACGGGTCACGACCCCTTATTCCTTCGCGGAGCCGGGGGAACTACATGCCCCCCCGTACCGAGTCAAGCACGGGAAACAAGTCTCCTAAAACCAGCTGCTGCGACGGATTTGCAATCTGTTTCACGTTCAAGTCAGGTATATGAAGGAAACGGTCACGATCGGGGCGGGGCGAGCGTGATCTGACTGACCGCGTGTGGCCACGCGCCTTGCTGCAAGAAGGAGACGGCGGGCATGCCGCCGCAAGTGTGCTTAACGCCCTTCGCCAGTAACGACATGGGGGCAGAAAACTGAGCGAAGCGCAGCAGCTCGAGGCAGGCATTGCCGTGGCGGAACCGATATCCGCCGCGAAGCCTCGCCTGTTTTCCAGCCTGCGCGGCCGGCTGTTGCTGCTCACAGCCGCTTTTGTGCTGTTCGCCGAATTGCTGATCTACCCCGTACTTGCGGGCACCTACCGCAACAGCTGGCTGGAGACCCGCGCGCAGGCGGCGCAGATTGCGGCGCTCGCCGTCGAGGCGGCGCCGGACGGGCGCGTCAGCGAGGAGTTGTCGCGACAATTGCTCAGCCAGGCGCAAGTCGTCTCGGTCGTCGTGCAGGAGCAGGATTTCCGCGGCGAGATTCTGCCGCCTTCCATCGCCATCACCGGCGAACTTATCGCGATCGACCTGCGTTCCGAAGGCATGATGGACGGAACGTTCGGCGCCTTCAGCCATATGTTCGCGCCGGATGGGCGCTTCCTGCGCGTGATCCTCACCCCGTCGATGACGCAAGACGCGGTGATGGAGATCCTCCTTCCCGAGGCTGCGCTCAAGAGCGGCCTGCTTGCCTTCTCGCGTACATTGCTCGTGGTGTCGCTGATCGTCTCGGCGGTCGTGGGGGCGCTTGTCTATTTCGCGATCTATCGTCTCGTCGTGCGCCCGATGCGGCGGCTTACCGACGGGATCGTCGCGTTCTCGGAAGCGCCGGAAGCTGCGGTCATCGAGGCCATGCCCGGCGAAAGCGACGAATTACAGCGCGCCAACTCCGCGCTGCAGAGCATGCAGCGGACGGTGTCTGCATCGCTTCGCCAGCGCAAGCGTCTGGCCGAACTGGGGGAGGCGGTCGCCAAGATCAACCACGATCTTCGCAACTCACTGTCTGCCGCGCAGATCGTTTCCGAAGGTCTTGCGCAGTCGGAAGATCCGCGCGTGAAGCGCGCAGCCCCGCGTCTGGAGCGGGCGATCGAGCGCGCGATCAATCTGGCGGAAGCAACGCTGAGCTATGGCAGCGCAGAGCCTTCGCGTCCGGCGCTCGTGGCGGTCAATCTCAACGCCGCCGTCGAAGAGGCGGCAGCCGAGGCGATGGCCGGATGCGGCGACATTGCGTGGCGGCTGGATGCGGCCGCGCCCGTGACCATCACGGCCGACCCCGATCATATTCATCGCATCGTCGCCAACCTCGTGCGCAACTCCGCCCGCGCCATTCGTGGCCAATCGGATCGCAGCGAGCCGGGGAAGGTGACAGCTTGCATCCGCCGTGAGGGCGACATGGCGGTTGTCGATATTTCCGACAACGGCCCCGGAGTTCCCGCCGCCGTGGTCAAGCGGTTGTTCCAGCCCTTCGCCGGCTCGGCGTCGCGTGGAGGGGCGGGCCTTGGGCTCGCCATCGCTCGCGAACTGGCGCGCGGCATGAAGGGTGATCTTGAACTGACGCGCAACGGACCTGACGGCGCTTGTTTCACCTTGCGCACGCCCGCCTGCGGCTGACACCCATTTTCCACATGCGGACAGGCGGCAGCGTTTCCGCCACCGCCCATCCGGTTGTCGTGCCGTATGATGTCAGCTCGGCGACTTGGTCACGTCGTCGGCCGGCGAGTCATCCAGTTCCCTGGCTTGCGTCAGGTGAGCTTCGACGATCGGCGTCATCTTGAGCGCGAACGCCTGCAGGCCGGGGTCTTTTCCGTTCGACGCGAAGTCCTTCATCAGGCTCGCCGTGTTCTCGTGAACTTCGGTTTGCTGGTCGAGATAGACGTCGTCAAAGTCTTCCGCTGACGCCGTCTGGAGAGCTTCCAGCTGGCCAGAGAAGTGATTGTCGAGTGCGGTCGGCTGCGTCACCAGAGCGCCTGCGGCCAGCGGCGAGAGTTCAGCGGCTGCTGCGTTGTGCGCGTCGAGCAGCGCCTGGGCATAATCCTTGATTGGCTGAACCTCAGAGCGCGACAGGGCAAGCTTGGCGCTTTCCACTTCGAACATGTTCGAAAGCGTCGCCTTCTCGACGAAATTGATCACGCCTGCATCGACTTCTTCCGTGACCACAGTGGTATTCTCGTCGAGCGCCACTTCCGTTGCATTGCTTGCCTGGCTTGCGGGATTTTCAGGACCGCAGGCCGCCAAGCCCAGCGCCATTGTCGAAACAGCCAGTACCAGCGGGAACTTCACCTGCATCACGTCTCTCCTGATGATGTCATTAGCGCCGGCAACGGGCCGGCGCTTCAGGAGGTCAACGTTAAGGCCATGCGGCGGTTCCGCCCGTAGCCGGGTTCCCCGCGTGACGATGCTGTAAGGCTTTGCGCGGGTGTGAGCGCTAACGTACTGCCTCCAGCGCAACGCCTTCGCGCCGCGGGTCCGAGCCGCCTTCAAGACGATCCTCGCGGACCACGATCAGGTTGAGGCCGGATACCTCGCCTGAAACTTCCTGAACCTTGAAGCCCTGCTGGGTCAGCATTTCTGCCCATTGCTTGCCAACGGCGTTGGGGCCGGCTTTCGCGTCGGAGGTTTCCACGCGAACGGTCTGTCCACGCGCCACCACGTTGGGGAGAGCTGCGGCCTCCTGAGCCGTGCGTCCCCAGTCGAGCACGGCGACCAGCGTCTTCGAGACATAGCCGACGATGGAGTTGCCGCCCGGCGAGCCGGTGACCATGAACACGTCGCCGGACGCATCGAACACGATGGTGGGCGACATTGACGAGCGCGGCCGCTTGCCCGCCCCCGGCGCATTGGCGACAGCTTTGCCGCCCAGCGTCGGCGGACGTGTAAAGTCCGTCAGTTCATTGTTGAGGAGGAAGCCGTTGGTCCAGCGCTGCGAGCCGAACGGTCCTTCGATCGTCGCCGTGAAGGACACGGCGTTGCCTTCGAAATCGACGAACGACAGATGCGTCGTGCCCGCCTGCGCCGTGTTGGCGTCTCGCCCCCACAGGTCGATGATTGCTTTCCCGTGCAGGACCGCGCCGGGATCGCCCGGCAACGGCGCGTCGCCGGGAGCGAAGCCGCTGTTCGCGCGCGCCGTGATGTAAGCAGGGTCAAGCAGATCGGCGACCGGCACCGTCACATGATCGGGGTCGGCGACGTAGTGATCGCGGTCGGCATAACCCAGCTGCTGGGCCAGCACGAAATCGCGCAGCAACGTTGCGTCGTCGACATCGTCATTCCTGGAGACGATCTCGCTGTAGAGCGACATGATCTGGTTCATCGCCACGCCGCCAGACGAGGAGGGCGGCGCCGAGCAGATGCGATACACATCGTAGGCGCCGCACAACGCCGGCTTTTCAAGCGCGCGATAGTTCGCGAGATCCTGCAGCGTCAGCGCGCCCTTGATGTCGCCCGTCTGGACGGCGGCAACGATGTCCTGCGCGATCTGCCCCGAATAGAATGCGGACGGGCCATCCTTCGCAACCGCGCGCAGCGTGGCGGCGTATTCGGGATTGGTGCGGCGATCGCCGACAGCCAGCGCCTTGCCGTTCGGAAAGAAGTAGGCGCCGGACGCGGCATTGGTTCCCAGCGGCCCGCTCTGGAAGCGGGGGCCAAGCGATCCGGCCAGCCGCGGGCTGACGATGAAGCCTTCATCCGCCAGCTTGATCGCCGCGTCGAAGTTCGATCCCCATGGGCGTTTGCCGTATTTGTCGTGTGCTGCCTTGTAGAGCGCGACGGCGCCGGGCGTTCCAACCGACTTGCCCGACAGAATGGCGTCGATAAATCCCAGATTCTTGCCGTCCACCGTGAAATAGTCGGCGGTTGCGGCGGCCGGCGCGGTCTCGCGCCCGTCGAACACGGTGGTCGTGTTGCTCTTGCGATCATAGACCACCATGTAGCCGCCGCCGCCGATGCCCGAACTCTGCGGCTCGACCAGTCCGAGGACGGCGTGCGCGGCGATGGCCGCATCGACGGCGCTGCCGCCGGCCTCCATGACTTCAAGCGCGGCTTCGACGGCGCGGCGATCCGCCACCGCGGCCATGGCGCGATTGGACAAGCGCCATTCGCCTGCCGCCTGCGCCGTGTCGGAAGCGGTCACCTGTGGAGCCGTACACGCGGCCGAGGCCAGGCCAAGCGACACGAGGCCGCCGAGCAGAGCGAGACGTCCAAACGATCTGGGGTGCAAAGCGACCGCTCCCATTTACAATCCTCGATGTTGCGCGGCTGGCGCCGCACCGTCATACAGGCATTATACCGTCCTGCGGCGACGGCAACCGAACCCTGCTGTAAGGCTTGCGAAAATGCACCGAGGCGCTTCATGACCGCCCGCCCCGGACCGCTCAACCTCATCACCGACGTGGGCGGGCTTCTTGTGGGCAATGCCCATGACCCAGCCGTAGCCACGGGGGTCACAGTCATACGCCCCGTGGCGCGCGCCGTGGCCGCCGTGGCGGTGGCTGGCGGCGGGCCCGGCACGCGGGAGACCGACGCCCTGGCGACCGACACGCTCGTCGACGCCGTGGACGCCATCGTGCTTTCGGGCGGGTCGGTCTATGGGCTCGCAGCCGCGGACGGCGTTGCGTCCGCGCTGGGCGCGCAAGGGCAGGGCTATTCGCTGATCAACCGTCACGGCGTGCCCGTTTCGCCAATCGTGCCGGCCGCCATTCTCTATGATCTCGCCAATGGCGGCGACAAGGCGTGGGGCGATGCGCCGCCCTATCGCGACCTCGGCATGCGCGCGTTGAACGCTTGCGACGGCAAGCCGGCGCTGGGCCGCGTTGGCGCAGGCTTTGGCGCGCTCGCCGGAGGCGGGCCGGGCGGGCTGGGCTCTGCCAGCGTGGCGACGCATGACGGTCTGGTTGTGGGCGCGCTCGCGGCCGTCAACTCACATGGCTCGGTGCGTATTCCGGGGAGCGCGGCCTTCTGGGCATGGCCGTTCGAGCAAGCAGGCGAATTTGGCGGTGCGCGTCCATCGACAGATATCTCGCTCGATCTCGACGACTGGGGTCAGGCCAAGAGCAATCCCGGCATGCAGCCGATCACGGCTCCCGAAACCAGTGGCCGAACCAACACCACGCTGGGATGCATCGCAGTCAATGTCGCGCTGACGCCCGCTGAAGCCCAGCGCGTCGCAAAGATGGCGCTCGCCGGCATCGCGCGCGCGATCCGCCCCGCCTTCGCGCCATTCGACGGCGACGTCGTGTTCTGTCTGTCGACCGCACAGCATCAGGCGTCAGGCCCTCGCCCATTCCTGATCGCCCGCCTCGGCGAACTCGCCGCCAGCACCCTCGCCCGCGCCATCGCAAGAGCCGTCCACGCCGCAGGCGGTTGATCGGGGCGCCCGCGCGCTAGCCTGCGATGGCGACCAGCGTGGTCGCATCAAGCCCGGACATCATCGATTTTGCAGAGATACTGGCGCGCCC
>CAZGWV010000114.1:7594-10620 GCA_964529555.1 uncultured Rhizobium sp. | reverse complement strand
GGTCCCTCCCCGTTTAGGGGGAGGACAGGTGGGGGTCTGGCTCGGCGTGCCGGGGTGTCGAGGGGTGGTCAGGGGCCGATTCCCGCCGGATCTAGGCTTGGGGGCTATCGGGATGGGCTGGATCGCCGCGGGCGCTGGGCGGGCAAATCCGCCGAAAAGCCTGTTAAAGCGGGATAGTTACCGCTAGGGAGAGGGGGAAGAACAAAGGTGGCCGCGAATACCGCCCGGAAGTGTTGACAAGGCCGGGGGGCGACTGTAGCTGCACCCGTTCGAATTTCAGACCTGAACGCCTATCGAAGAAAGGCTCCGCGACGGAGCATGACAACCGTTTCCGTAAAACCGGCCGATGCCGTGAACAAATGGGTGGTGATCGACGCCGAAGGCGTGGTCGTGGGCCGCCTTGCTTCCTACATCGCCCTGCGCCTGCGCGGTAAGCACCGCGCCGACTACACCCCGCACGTCGATCTCGGCGACCACATCGTGGTCATCAATGCCGACAAGGTCGCCATGACGGGCCGCAAGATGGTGCGCAAGCAGTACCACCGCCACACCGGCCATCCGGGCGGCATCAAGACCACGACGCCGCAGAAGATCCTCGCCTCGAAATTCCCCGAGCGCGTGGTCGAGCTGGCCGTGAAGCGCATGATGCCGGGCGAGAGCCCGCTGGCGCGCAAGCAGTTCGCGAAACTGCGCGTCTATGCCGGAACGGAGCATCCGCACGCCGCGCAGAACCCTGAAGTCGTCGACTTCAAATCCAGGAACTCCAAGAACGTGAAAGTCGCCTGATCATGGCTGAGTCCGTCGAATCCCTCGGCAGCATCAAGGACCTGGGCGTCACGGCCGCCGCCGCGAAAGCGCCGGCCGTCGCCAACATCGACAAGCTGGGCCGCTCCTACGGCACCGGCCGCCGCAAGACCGCCACCGCCCGCGTATGGGTGAAGCGCGGCACCGGCAAGATCACGGTCAACGGCAAGGACATCGAGGCTTATTTCGCGCGCCCCGTGCTGCGCCTGATGATCAAGCAGCCGCTCGAAGCCGCCAAGCGTGAAACCGAAGTGGACATCGTCTGCACGGTCAAGGGTTCGGGCCTCACCGGCCAGGCCGGCGCTGTGCGTCACGGCATTGCCCGCGCGCTCGTCGAGTTCGAACCTGATCTGCGCCCCGCCATGCGCCCCGGCAAATTCCTCACGCGCGACCCGCGCGCCGTCGAACGCAAGAAATACGGCAAGGCCGGCGCTCGCCGTTCCTTCCAGTTCTCGAAGCGCTAGTTCAACGCCTCGATACTGTCTTTCGAGGGGCGCTTCGGGAAACCGGAGCGCCCTTTGTGTTTTGAGCGATGGCGGTAGGCATTAGGCAATGGGCAGTAGGAGAGCAGGGGAGCAGGCGACAATAGCGCTGCTCAGGCATACCTACTGCCGAATGCCCACTGCCTACTGCCTGACATGATGTGGATCTGAATCATGACCGCTAAAGTCTTCATCGATGGCGAAGCCGGCACCACCGGCCTGCAGATCCGTCAGCGGCTGGAGCGTCGTCGCGATCTGCAGGTGATCTCCATCGACCCGGACAAGCGCAAGGACGCTGCGGCGCGGGCGGAAATGCTGAATGCGGCGGACGCCGTGATCCTGTGCCTGCCAGATGATGCGGCGAAGGAAGCGGTGAAGCTGGTGACGAACGCGCGCACCGTGATCATCGATGCGTCGACTGCGCACCGCGTCGATCCGAAATGGGCTTACGGTTTTCCCGAGATGGAAGACGGGCATCGCGTGATGATCCAGCGGTCGAAGCGGATTTCCAATCCGGGCTGCTATCCCACGGGTTTCATTGGCCTGATGGCGCCGCTGGTGCGCGCGGGGCTGATCCCGGCGTCGGCGCCGATCACGGTGAACGCCGTGTCGGGATATACGGGCGGCGGCAAGGGGCTGATCGAGGAGTTCCAGGTCGCGACGCCCGAGACGACGCACGATGCGTTCCGCGCCTATGGCTATTCGCTGGCGCACAAGCATGTGCCGGAGATGACGCGCTATGCGGGCCTCGCGCACGCGCCGGTGTTCGCGCCGGCGGTGGGGCGGTATGCGCAGGGCATGCTGGTGGAAGTGCCGCTGCAGCTGTGGTCGATGCCGGGCGCGGTGACGCCGAAGATGCTGCGCGAGGCGCTGGCCGATTTCTATCAAGGCGAGAAGTTCGTGACGGTGGCGGGCGAGGACCGGATCGCCGCGCTGCAGAAGGCGCGCGCGGGCGCGGGCGGCTATGTCGGCGATCTCGACCCCGAGGCGCTGAACAACACCAATAACATGGAGCTGTTCGTGTTCGGCAACGAGGCGACGCAGCAGGCAAGGCTGGTGGCCGTGCTGGACAATCTCGGCAAGGGCGCGTCGGGGGCTGCGGTGCAGAACCTCAACATCGCGCTGGGTCTGGATGAAGGCGCGGGGCTGTAGGGCTACTCTGCGGCCTTCTTCGGCTGCGGGTCGAACCGGCCAGAGCGCATTTCGGGCGGGCCCTTGGTGGCCTGCTCGGTGGCGCGACGCATGGCTTCGAGCATGAGAGGAGTTGGATCTGTGCTCTGGCTGGCTTTGTCAGGGGCGCTGGTACGCGACAAGTATTGGGCCTCTCTCGTCAACGCGGAAATAGTACCACACATCTGCTAGCGCGCGAATCCGTCGCGCCCTCTGGCTGCCAAAAGCTCTCACGGGTTCCGTGCGGGCATGTAGCTTGCTTCGTGTTGGGAAGCAGCAGCGCGGAGATTGCGCCCATGACGACCAAGGTTTCTGACGAGCAGGCTGTTGGCGAGAACGTCATGTCGTCCACCTCCATGATGTCGGCGATGCCTGCGGGCATGCTGATGTGGGCGGGGCTTTACACGACGTTGTTCTACGTGTGCGGCGGCATGATCGCCTGCATGTACCGGCCGAACTGATCGGCTCATTTACCAATCGAGATTGCGGGCCTAGCCTTCCCTGAAAACACACCTCGCAGGTGTAGATCGGGGAGGTTTCGATGGGGCGCGTTTCCGGTTTGGTGGCGCT
>CAZGWV010000114.1:2306-7494 GCA_964529555.1 uncultured Rhizobium sp. | reverse complement strand
GCGCCGGCGGCTCCATCATCAACATCTCGTCGATTGCCGGCTTGCGTGGGGCGGCGGGGCTTTCGGCGTATTGCGCGTCGAAAGGCGCGGTGCGGCTGTTCACGAAGTCGGTGGCGCTGGAGTGTGCGGCGATGGGCGATGGCATCCGCTGCAACTCGGTGCATCCGGGTCTCATCGAGACGCCGATCTGGGCGCAGGTCATCCCCGGCGCGAATGAACCGATGGATCTCGATGCGGCTGCGTCTGTGCGCGTGCCGCTGAAGCGCAAGGGCGTGCCGGAGGATATCGCCAATGCCGTGCTGTTCCTCGCGAGCGCGGACAGCAGCTACATGACGGGCGAGGAGATGGTGGTGGATGGCGGGATGACGGTGGGCAATCCACAGTAGGGGCGCGGTGGCCATCTAACGCCAGTCCGGGCATTCCGATCTGGCCAGTTCATACCCCTCGAGCCGAGCAGTTTCGATGATCAGCTGATCGAGCGGGCCGCGCCAAGGCGATGTTTCGGAGAGCCAGTACTTCTGAAGTGCGCCACGTAGCATTGTGGACCTAATAGGCAGCCCGTAGTCGCGATAGAGTGTTGTACCTAGCGAGGCAGCCTTCTCGTATTTGCTATAGTCAGCTTCGACGAACGTGAAGCACATCTCTACAAAGTCCCCCGCTGCAGCCAACGCTGTTGCGTGAGGGACGTTGTCGACTTGAATTCCACCCGATGCGCACAGTTCGTCAAACTGCTCTTCTGAGGAAAAATCTATGCGAGTGAGTGCGTTTTCTCTTTCTGTCGATTGCGGAAAGCACTCGCCGCCGAACGGCGCAAGACTGTAGACTGTCGCCGATTGGAAGTTGTCCTGCCACGCGCAGAACTTCGTATCTGAGTTGTGCAGGACTTCCGCAAACTGCGCCGGGCTATCGAGAGGAGCCAAGGCCATCTGATATCCGCAGAACCCTGCCAGCTGGGGAGCGCGATCAGTCGAAGGCGCATTGAAGTCGCAGCCGGTCAGGATGAGTCCGCAGGCAAAGGAAAAAGCGACCACGCCCAAGCGACGCACGACCTTCTGTCGCGTTCTCTGATCCGGGTGCATGAAGTTTTGTTTCCGAGAGTTCCAGCACGACCGTAGGGCGCATGCCGGATGCAGACAATCGCTCTTGCATGGCATCCTCCAACGGATATCGGATGAATCCGCAGTAGGGCGACTTTTCTCGCGCAATCGCTTCAGTGTCATTCTGGACGCGCGCAGCGCGAGCCGGAACCCAGGGGCCGAGAGCGCGGTGCTTGTGGCTCCTGGGTTCCCGCTCTGCGGCGCTGCGCGCCTTCGGCGGGAATGACGGTGGAGGGAAGCTTCGGAGCGCTACTGGCTGTTGCGCCACTTTTCCATCGCGGCGGAGATCGCGAAGGTCTCGCGGTATTTCGGCGAGTCCGAGGGGCGGGGGGCTTTTTGCGAGGTCAGCGCCATGATCTCGGCGAGCTTGTTGTGGGCGGGGCCGGATTGGCCGGCGCCGATATAGGCGTGGAGTTCCACGAGGGCGGACGACAGCAGGTCGTGCGCGCGGATGACGAAATAGGGCTCGTCGTCCGCGAGGTTGGGATAGGCGTCGTATTTCGACGGGTTGGCCTTGGAGCCGACGGGCGCAGTCATGGGAGCCTCGCGATATGATTCGGCGCATATTGCGCGGATTCGTGGATACGATGTGAATCCGGTGCGTCGTGTTCCGCAGGGTGGACGGAACCGGGGGTTTATCCTACCCCCCGGCCCATGACCGATACAGCGCGCGTTATCCCGTTCGACGGGCTCACTAATTTCCGCGATTTCGGCGGGTACAATGCCGGCGCGCGGCGCATTGCGACGGGGCGGTTTTTCCGCTCGGCGAACCATGCGCTGGCGTCTGATGCGGACCTGAAACGGCTGGCGGGGATGGGGATCACGACGGTGGTGGATCTGCGCCGGCCTTCGGAGCGGGAGCGCCAGCCGTCGCGCCGGTGGGAGGGGTTCAGGGGCGTGGTGGTCGAGAATGACGACCATGCCGAGGGCGCCGAGACCTGGGACAACTTCATGGGTCAGTGGGATTTCGGGCAGGAGAGCTATCGCCAGTTCCTGCTGCGCTATTACACGGAAGCGCCGCACTTGCCGCGCCTGATCGATCTGTTCGGGAAGTATTTCGATCTGCTGGCGAATGGCGATGGCGCGCTGGTGGTTCACTGCGCGGCGGGCAAGGACCGCACGGGCCTCGCGGTGGCGCTGACGCACATTATGGCCGGCGTGCATCAGGACGATGTGGTGGAGGACTATCTGCTGACCAACACGTCCGGGCGATTTGAAACGCACGGGGCGAACTGGCGCGAGATGATCCGCCAGCATCGCGGCGACGCGCCCGATATGGACACGATGCGCTTCATTATGAGTGTGCAGCCGGAATATCTGGCGCGGTCGCTTGAGATGATCGCCGAGCGCAATGGCGGGGTCGAAGCCTATCTGCGCGACGCGCTGGGCGTGGACGCGAAGAAGCGCGACGCGATCGAGCGGCGGTTGTTTGGGTGAAGTGGGGAGCAGGGAATGGGGAGTAGGGAGTAGGGAGTAGAAACCCGCGTCGCCTATTCCCTACTCCCTACTCCCCATTCCCTACTCTCCGCGCGCAGCGCTACGCCACGTCCGTCTTCTTCTCATGCGCCGAGTGGATCTTCTTGTTGACCAGGCGTTCGAGTTCGTTGGCGACGGACGTGCGGTGCAGGAAGGCTTCTTCGGGCATGTCGAGGATGATTGCGATGGTCTGGAAGTGGTACTTCACGACCTCGACGTCATAGGTGTCGGTCATGCCGACGCCCTCGATATAGCGGAGCGATGAGTCCCAGACCTTGACGATGGTTTCGTCGCCCAGGCGCGAGACCTCGGCGCTGTTCTGTTGCAGCATGCGGTACATGCCGCGGATGCCGGCGGAGCGGTCGGTGACGGTGCGGTCGGCGTATTCGGTGAGGTTGGCGACGATGGCGCGCAGCTTGAAGGCGTTTTCCTTCGACTGCTCGGTCTGCGATTTCTGCGGCGGCTCGTCGGTGAGGCGGCGCCAGGGGCCGGCATAGCCGGCGTCGTCCTTGCGGCGGCGGCAGGGCCCGACATAGTTGCGGCTGTCGATGAACTTGCGCGGGCGCAGGACGACTTCCTCGATGCGCGAGAGCACGCCCTGGGCCGAGACCGGCTTCAGGAGGAATTCGTTGATGCCGGTCTGGCGCGCGGACATCAGCTGTTCATGGTCGATGGCGCCGGCGAGCAGGATGATCGGAGTCTCTCTGGACATGCCTGTGGTGTTGCGGCGGACTTCGCGCGTGAATTCGAGCCCGGACATGCGGCCGGCGTCCCAGTCCACGAAGATGATGTCGGGTTTGAACATGCGGCCGACGGTGAACGCCTCGACGGCGGTGGCGGCGGCGTTGATGTTGGTGATCATCAGGCGGCGAAGCGAATCCGCGATCACGCCGCGCATATAGGCGTTGGGATCGACGACAAGCGCCTTCATGCGCTTGAGTTGGTCTTGCGGGATGGTGCGATCGTCAGTCATCAGGCGGCGAGCTTCTTCTGGATGGCTTTGCCGAGAGCGAGGGCGACGCTGTCGCGCGCCTCCGCGAAGGCGAACGGCAGGGCGGAGAGTTGTTCGAGGGCGGTAAGGGCGGTGTCCACGACGACGGCGTCGATCTGGTCGAGCGGGGCGGCGACGGCGATGTAGGATTCGAAGGAGGCAAGACCCGCGTGCAGGGCATGGTCCGCCTGTTCGACGGCGATGGCCTTGGCGGTCTTCAGTTCCTCCAGGGCCGCGCCCAGCATTTCGGGATGGCTGGCGCTGAGGGCGGCGCAGCATTCGCGCAGGCGCGAGAGGGCAAGGCGGATCGGCATTTCGCGCGCCACTTCGTCCTGATCGACCATGGCGGGACGCGGGGCCGAGCGATCATCCGCGCGGCGCTTGGCGCCGTAATAGTCGGCGGGGTTCTTCCTGCGGCGGCACGGGCCGAGATAGACAGCGCAATCGACGAACGGGCGCGGCGTTTCGATCACCATCTGCAGGCGTTGCTGCAGGGCGGCGGGGGAGATCGGACGCGCAAGGAATTCGTCGGCGCCGGCATCGCGGCCTGCGACCAGGGTCTGGCGCGTGAGGCCGGCGGTGATGAGGATGACGGGCAGGCGGCGCATGCGGACATCGGGCAGGCGGCGGATGGCGCGGACGAAGCCGAGGGCGTCGAGCGTGCCGGTTTCTTCCCAGGAGATGAGGATGACGTCGATCGAGCGGTCGGTGAGGCAGGCGCCGGCGGCTTCGGCGTCTCGCTCGCTCGATATGTTGGTGACGTCCAGATTGCGCAGGATATCGCCGACAAGACCCCGGCTGAAACTGTTCGCATCCACGACGAGCGCATGGAGCGTACGCGGCTTGAGCGGCCGAGGTTTCCTCGGATCGTGCATAAAAATAGTCCACCCGTTCTGAGTTCGAGGATTACGGTAAATCAGACAGGTAATTTTCCGGTTGAGGCCGGAGGGGTGAATTTGGGGCGTGCGTGAATTGACCCGCGGCCGGCAGGCGCGCGCGATTCAGCGTGATTCAGGCCCAAACCTTGAAAATTTACCGTGTCATCAATACGTTGGATTTCGGTGTGTAAGTTGCTACGCTAGTTGCCGTAGCGCGGAGTATCGCCTTGTCCGACGACGAAAAACTCGACCAGCGCATCCAGCTCGTGGCTTCCCAGAGTTTCGGGAAGGATGTCGACGACTGGCGGCGCACCCAGCAGGACCTGCCTTCGCGCTCCGAGGCGATCCGGCGGCTTGTCTATCTCGGTCTCCAGCATGAACAGGAACACCCCATGCGCATGATCACCGCGATCATCCGTCCGCACCGCTATGAGGCCGTGCGCGAGGCGCTGACCAAGCTGGGCGTGTCGGGGGTGACGGCGACGCCGGTGCAGGGCTTTGGTCGGCAGCGCGGGCAGACGGAATTCTATCGCGGCAACGAATACCAGACCGCCGAAGTGCCGAAGATGCGCGTCGACGTGGCGGTGCAGTCGGGCATGGCGGAAGCAGTGATCGAGGCGATCCAGAAAGCGGCCGGCTCGGGCAAGATCGGCGACGGGAAGATCTTCGTCTCGGGGCTCACCGAAGTGGTGCGGATACGCACGGGCGAGCGGGACGAGAAGGCGCTGGATTAGGTTTGAGGCAGT
>CAZGWV010000114.1:0-2206 GCA_964529555.1 uncultured Rhizobium sp. | reverse complement strand
GCGGATACGCACGGGCGAGCGGGACGAGAAGGCGCTGGATTAGGTTTGAGGCAGTCGGCAGTAGGCAGTAGAGGCGCAAGCTCGAACACTACTGCCGACTGCCTACTGCCTTCAAGCGCTACAACCTGATCGGCTTCTTCTGCCGTTCCTTCGGCAGGATGCGGTCGTCAGGTCCTGGCGGTCTGTCTCTGTTGAACAGGGTGACGAGGGCGCGCCAGCCGACCCAGATGGGCAGCACGGCGAGGGCGCCAAGCAACAGGGGCATGGCCGCCATCTGGGCGACGAAGCCGGCGACGTTGATGACGCCGTTGACGATCTGGCCGACGCCTGCGCCGAGTGTGAATCCTGGTGCAAAAGGGTTGAAGCCGCCAGCCTGGAAAATGGCGCCGACGATCACGCAGATGAGGGCAAGGCGCGTCCAGCCCTTCCAGCCGACATTGAACATGCGGCCCGAGAAGGACAGCGGCGGGCGCGGACGGCCGGAAGGACGCGCCTCGTTCTCCCAGACGGGGTCCGGTTCGGCCATCGGCTCGAAGGTCGCGTCGGTGACCTTGGCGGGCAGGTGCTGGTCGTGCGGCTCGGCCATTCCGGGTCCTTCACGGGTTTTGCCGGCTCTTTGAAGCTGGCGACACGGCAAGACTAGCAGCGACTCGCGGCAAATCCATGGCTTCAGGCGACGAGGCTGCAGGCGATGAGGCTTCAGCCGGCCGTGCCGTCATCCTCTGTGAGCATGCGCTGGGGCTTGCCCGAACTCTCATGGCGGGCCGGCTTGGAGATCTCGACCTGGTGTGGATAGGGGATCGAGATGCCGTTGGCGTCGAAGGCCAGCTTCACCTTCAGGATGGTGTCACAACGCGCATCCCACCAGTCGGCATTGCCGACCCACGCGCGGGCGCGCAGATCGACAGAGGATGTCGCGAGTTCGACGACCTTGATCCAGACCGGCGGTTCCGAGCGGATGCGCTTGTCTGCCTTCAGGATGTCGCCGATCAGGCGAATGGCGAGCGCGGGATCGTCGTCATAGTCGATCGAGAACAGCAGATCGAGGCGGCGCAGGCTGCGGGCCGACGCATTGACGATGACATCGCCCCACGCCTTGTCGTTGGTGATCACCACTTCGCGGTTATCGACGGTGTTGAGGACGGTGGTGAACGGCGTGATGTCGGCGACCGTGCCGTCCTGCCCCGCGATGCGGACGCTGTCGCCGATGCGATAGGGCCGGAAGACGGCGATGACGACGCCGGCGGCGACGGCCTTCAGCGTGTCCTGCAGCGCCAGCGCAATGGCGAGGCCGGCGGCGCCCACGATGGCGAGCAGCGAGGCGGTGTCGAAGCCGAACTGCCGGAGCGCGGCGACGAGGCCGACCGCGAAGGCGCCGAAGCGGACGAGCGCGCCGAGAAAGTTGAACAGCGTTTCGCCGCCCGAATGGGCGCGGTCGATCTTCTTGCCGAACTTGCGCACGCGCGAACCGAGCCACGCGCCGAGGAACCAGAGCGCCACAAGAATGGCGAGACCCCTGAGCGCGGCAATGCCGAGCGATTCCGCCTGCTGCAGCGGGAAACCGAACAGAAGGTTTGCGGCGATGGCGATCGCAACCGCAACGAAGGCGAGGCGGATCAGTATGCCGAAGATGTCGATCATTACGTGATCGGCGGTCTTCTGCCCGTCGCCCTCGACCTTCTTGTGGCGCAGGCCCGACAGGCGGTTGGAGATAAGCACGAGAATGCGCGCGGCGATGACGCCCAGCACGTATCCAAGCAGCAGGGCGACCGCCGACCACATCCAGCGCTGGTAGACGCCGTCGAAATCGAGCGCCCAGATGCGGAAGTCGTGGAATTGCTGCTGGAAATCCATGCGTGAACCGGCCCGCCTTGCTGTCTTCGTTCTCACCTAATGCGAAAACTTGGGCGACCCACAAGGGGGGGGATGGTGAGAGCGTTGCGGGACTCTCCCGAATCTCGCGTGATGAACAAGGCAAGGGGGCGCTCGATGCAGCGCGGTCTTGTTGATTTCCGATGGCGTCATTCCGGCTGAGCGGAGCGGGAGTCGGAGCCCGGAGGCTACGAGCATGGCGCTCGTGGCCCCTGGGTTTCCGCTCTACGTGCTGCGCGCGACAGGCGTGGGTATCAGGTCGCCGCCGTCGCTGCGCGTTCTTCCGCGCGGATGTCCACTTCGACGCCCGGTTCCGTGCGGAAGACCATCATGT
>CAZGWV010000113.1:5473-10679 GCA_964529555.1 uncultured Rhizobium sp. | reverse complement strand
GCCGGCGACCAGAGCGTGCTGATGAACCGCCAGCTCGCCTTCGTCGCCACGCGCGACGGCTATCACTTCGAACGTCTGGATGAAAACGGCTGGCGCCGCCTCGAAACCATCCCCGCGCTCGGCTTCCAGCCCTGGCCCGGCGGCGACGCGCCTGCCTGCGACGCCGGCCCATTCGATGCGGCGGAAGGCGCCGTGCGCCGCCTGTCCCGCTTCGATCCGCTCGGCGGCGCCTCGCCCATGCTGCTGCGCTTCGGCGCCGGCGATGACGGCTGGCGCGTGGAAATCGACGATCAGGGGGCGGTCCATGTCGAACGCGCTTCCTGAGTCCGTATCCGCCGAAGCCGGTATCTCCATCGTCGAAACGCTGGTTGCATTGTTCGTCTTCGCGCTCGCCGCCGTCGCGCTGATCTCCATGCAGGCGCAATCCGTCGAAACCTATTCGCGCGTCGAAACGCGCGCCCTCGGCGCCATCGTGATCGAGAACGCCCTGATCGACGTCATGGCGGCGCGCGTCTCGCCGCCGCTCGGCGCCATTGAAGGTGAAACAGAACTTGCCGGTCGCAACTGGCGCTGGCGGCTGGACGTGCTCGTCACCGGCGACCCGGAAAGCGTCCGCATCGAAGCCGCCGCCTTCCTCGCCGGCGAGACGGCTCCTGCCGCGGAGATGTCCGCCTTCCGCCTTGCAAGCGGGATCGCGCCATGAAACCTGCTGCGCCGCCCGACGCAGGGTTCACGCTGGTCGAGGCGCTGGTCTCGCTCTTCATCTTTGCTCTGGTCGCAGGCGGCGGGGTGCTGCTGCTGTCGCAAACCCTCCATGCACAGGCCGATGTGGAGGAGGCAGAGGACGGCCTGCGCCAGCTCCAGTCGGCACGCGCCCTGCTGGCGCTGGATCTCGCCCAGATCGCACCGCGCAGCACGCGAGACCCCGCCCGTCCTCCCTTCGCCTTCCACGCCATCGGCGGCGCGCGCCCCGAAATGTCCTTCGTGCGCGCACAAGGCGAGCCCGGCTCGGAAGACCGGATTTCAACGTCGCTGGTGGCCGTAAGCTACGCTCTGGACGAGCAGGGCAGGCTCATCCGTTCGACCCGCGCAGCGATCGACCCCGGCCCCAACGCCGTCTCGCGCGAGCGCGCCATTCTCGATTCAGCGAAGAACGTCTCGTTCGCATTCCATGACGGGCTCGGCTGGCGTAACGACTGGCCGCCGTCCATATCCGTCCTGCCGCGCGCCGTCGCCGTGGATGCAACGCTGCCGCGCTATGGACGTGTTCGCCTCCAGGCATTGACCGGGCTGTGACGGCGATGGCGCGAAATCTTCCCCCCGAAGTCGGCGAGAGCGGCGCGGCGCTGGCCGCTGTCCTTGTCATCGTCGCGGTCATGGGCGTGCTGGCCATCTCCGTCGTGCAGGCCGCGCGCTTCACGACCCAGCGCACAGGCAATCAGGCGGAGATGGATCAGACGCGCTGGTATCTCCTTGGAGCCGAAGCCTACGCGGTACGCCGCATCGATCAGGCGCTGGCCGCCGGAGCGGCCGGGGCCGGCGATGCATCGGACTGGCTGGATCGCACGATCACCCTGCCGCTCGACGATGGCTCCATGCAGGTTTCTGTCGCGAGCGGAGACAACTGCTTCAACCTCAACAGCCTCGTGCGGCAGGAGGAGGGCGGCCCCCTCATCGCCAGCGAAGACGGGCAGGCGAGGTTCTCGCGCCTTCTCGCCTCGCTGGGTGTCGGCTCGCATCGCACGCTGGCCGCCTCGCTGGCGGACTGGATCGACACTGACAACATTCCCGGCCTCGGCGGCGCGGAAGACGAGTCCTATGGCGGCAACGCCGCCATCGCCCTGCCGGCCAACCGGCTTCTGGGTGATGCAAGCGAGATCCGCTCCATCGCCGGCTTCGATGCAGGCGTGACCTCCCGCATCGCCCGCCTTGCCTGCGTGCGGCCCACCCCGTCCGCCAATGCGATTGCCGTCAACACGCTGCGGCCCGATCAGGCGCCATTGCTGACCGCCATCTTCGGACCGGGCCTCCCGCTTGCCTCGGCTGAAGCGCTGATCCGCGAGCGTCCGTCGGGCGGCTGGCGAACGCTTGACGCCTTCTTCGCTGACCGCCGCATCGCTCCGATACAACTCAGCGACGAAAGTCGCGCGATGTTCACGAAACTGTCGCGTTGGTATGTGATCGGCATCAGGGTCAACTTCGGCGACACCACCGAAACCAGTGTCGCCCTCGTGGATACCGCGGCCGGGCGCGGGCGTGTCGTCAGGCGTGTCTTTGGCGCGCGCGTCGCGAACAACCTGCTGTGAGCATCGCCGTGATTGTCGTTCTCGCCGGAAACACGCCTGTAGAGCCGATGACCTGGGTGCGCCTTCCCGCCGGTGCTGCGGGCGCTGTTACCCACGGCGCCGTCGCCCCCGGCGAAACCGTTCGCGGCGCCACGGGCGACTGTATTCTCGTCATCCCCGGCTTCGATGCCCAGCTGCGCAGGCTGGCGACGCCGACACAATCGGCGGCTCAGGCCCGCGCCGCCGCCATGCACCTGTTCCGGGACAATCTCGCGACGAACATGTCGGAAACCGTGTTTGCGGTCGGCGGTTCAGGGGAGGCGGGCGGATGCCTTGCCGGCGCCATCGCGCGCGCGCGCCTCCTGGCATGGATCGAACGTTGCAGCGCCATGCGATTGAAGCCACAGGCGATCTACCTCGACTGCTCACTGCTTCCCGCCGGCGCCGGCAGTGTCGACGTGGTGCGACTGGACGGCCGCACGCTCGTCTCCGCCGGTGAGCTTGGCGGCTTCACGATGGACTCCGATCTTGCACCGGCCGTCCTCGGCCAATGGATCGACCAGTTCGGAACCAGCGTCGGGAAAATCCGCCTGCAAGGCTGGACCCGCGACGCGCTTGCGTCCGCGCTCGGCTCACGTCCGGTCGAAATCGCGGACGAGGAGCAGAACGAAGAACCTGCCATCCGCCTCGCGCGCCTCGCCATTGCGCGACCCCATCGCGCGCCGGATTTCGTGTCAGCAGCGTTCGAGCGGGCGCAATCCACAGCTTCTCCGCTGGCGGCATGGGTGCTCGCCGCAGGCCTCGCAGTCGCCGCTGGCCTCATCCAGACCGGCATCGCGCTCTGGGATGGCATGCGCGACGCGGCCTCGGCTCAAACTGTCCTCGCCGCGTCCGAAACCGGCTTCCGCGACGCACGCCCCGAAGTGAATCGCGTCGTCAATCTCCGGGCCCAGGTCACGGCCGCGCTCAATGCGATGCGGCGCCCAGTTGCCAATCCGGTCGTCGCCGCCGGTCCACTGATCGCTGACGTTTTGCAGCTCCATCCGAACGTGCAGCTCGATGAAGTGCGTCTGGATTCCCCCGGCCGGACCATGGAGCTGCGCTTGTCCAGCCTCCTTCAACCTCAACTCGATTCCGCGGTGGAAGGCCTGCGCAAGGCGGCCGGCCGGATCGATGTCGGGCCGATGCAGGCCATCGAGGGGCGCTCGTCCATTTCCGTTTCGATGGGTGGCGCATGATGCGCGCCGCTTCATCATGGTTCGCCTCGCGCGCGCCGCGCGAACAACTCCTGCTGCAGGTCGGCGCGCTGGCAGCTGTCCTCGCCGCACTCTGGTGCGGCTGGCAGGCGGCCAACAGCTACCGGACCGCTGCCGCCGCCGACCTCGCCAGTGCGATGCAGTTGAGGGATGATGTGGCGCGCCTCCGCGCCATTCCCGCCGATGGTTCGGGGCAGGTGACGCCCGCCGCCTCCGATGGCACGCCGCGCGGCGCCGCCGCAGCCATCGCGATGCAGTTCGGCCTGTCCCCAACGCGGATCGAGCCCGATGGCCCCTCGGGCGTCCGCATATCCTTCCAGCCCGCTTCCGCGAGCAGCATCTATGGCTGGATCGACGCCATCGAACGCGCCGGCTTCTCGGTCGGCCGCATCGCCATCGTCCGTGCGGGCGAGGGCGATCTCGTCCAGGGCGACGCCAGCCTGTCTGCGAGGCGTACATGATCCGCATCTGGCATGTCGCGATCTTTGTCCTTGCGCTCGTCGGCGGCGGCGTCGCCCTTGCGCCGGCGCAAGCCTTCCTGCGATCCTCGGACGAAAGCCTGTCCTTCACCCGCGCCAACGGCACGATCTGGGATGCAACGCTCACACACGCACGCATCGGCGGGCTCGATGCTGGCGATGTGGGTATCAGGCTCTCGGCGGGCGATCTCCTCCTCGGGCGCGCCGCCGCCGACATCAGCATGTCGGGCAGTGGGATCGCCGGCTCCGCGCGCCTGCAGGTGAATATGGGCGGCGAGCGTCGCCTCACCTCCAGCAATCTTCGGCTGCAAGGCTTGCCGGTCAACGAGACCCTGCATCTGTCGGGCGAAACGCGGATCAGAAATCTCGATATGGTGCTGGGGGCCGATGCCTGCATCTCGGCCCAGGGCGTGCTCGAGAGCGACACGCTGATGCGCAGCGGCGAGATTATCGGCGTCAACGGGCCGATGATGTCGGGCGTCGCCGCCTGCCACGGTCCTGTGGGCCGCCTCGCCATGAATGGCGAGCGTGACGGAGAGACCGTTCAGCTTGTGCTCGATCTTGCAAGCTCCGGCGCGGTCCAGTGGGCGGTGCAATACCGCACCGAAAATCGGGATGTGGCTATGCGCCTTGCGGCGCTTGGCCTGCAGCTTCAAGGCGATACCGGCTCATACGAGAAGAGGGGAGTGGCGCGATGGCTGCCGTTCTGACGAAATTGGCCTGCGCCGCTGTTGCGATCTCCATCGCAGGCGCCGCTCTTGCGCAGAGCGTGGGTGACCGTATCAGCGTTGGCGCGGTCGAGCTGCAGAATCTTCCGGCGCAGACCCTGGCGGCGGGCCGCTGCGGGCTGTTCCTGTGGAGCAGGACCGAGCGTCCGGTCTTCATCCTGTACGCAACGGAGTCTCCGGCCCGCGCGCTCGTGCGCATCGGAAACCGCGAGCACAGGCTCGACCGCAAGCAGACCGGCGGCGAAGCCGTGCTGGGTCACTACGAGAAGCAGACCTTCACCGGCGGCAAGTACAGCTTCGAGATCGATCTCAGCTATGATCGCGACGCGAAGCTCCAGGATGGCGCGGTCATCCAGCGCGGCGTCCTTCGCACGCACGACCAGAAGGGTTTCGAGACGGTCCTGCCCGTGGGCGGCATGATCGGCTGCAAGGCGTCCTGATCAGCTCAGCTCCCGCTC
>CAZGWV010000113.1:0-5373 GCA_964529555.1 uncultured Rhizobium sp. | reverse complement strand
GAGTGTGGCGCCGGTCGCAAGCGTATGACCTGCGGTCCCAGCACGACCGGCTGGTCGTATGTGTCGTGGGTGAGGTGATGGATGCTGGCCTTGATCGACATGAGGCGCAGCGTTCCACAAACCGTGCACCCTCGCCACGGTTTTCCCGTGGCAAGGACCTCCGCTGCTCAAGTCTGCGGCGCCCCATGCGTGCTTGGCGCGCAATCAGCCAGTCTGAGCTGGCTATTGCGGCAAGCCGTCTTCGATAAAGATGGCCAGTGCGTCCAGCTGTTCCTCGGAGAATGCGGCGCCCATCGCCGGCATGATGTCGGTGGCGTTGATCTTGCCCTTGACGACCTTCTCCTTGATCGACGCCGCATCGAGACCCGCCGTGAGGGCGACGCCCAGATTGGTGCCGGCCCCCGCCGGGCCGTGGCACATCGCGCACGACTGGGCGTAGGCTGCCCGGCCGGTCGCTATCGCATCGGCGGCAGGGCTCGCCGCCGGAGCGGGCGTTGCGGCGGGAGGGGCGGCAGGCGTCGTCGTGCCTGCATCCGTCGCCGCCGGCGCATCCGCCGGGGTCGATGCGAGCGAGTCCGTGGTGTTCTCCGCAGCAGGGCCGCTCAGTTCCGGCGCAGGCTCGGCGATGTCCGTGGCGGGCGGCGCTTCCGCCACCGGCGTTTCCGCGGCAGGCGTGCAGGCCGCAGCGAGCGCGAAAGCGGCGGTCGTCAGAAATACGGTACGGAGTTTCACGTCAGGCCTCATGTTTGCGCAGTCTGTCAGCTCGGCTCAATCAGTTGGGCATCGCCGGATAACCCGGCTCCACCTGGATCCCGAATGAATTGATGGCAAGTCCGGTCATCGTGTAGCCCCCAACGGTATACACGATCTCTATCCGCTGCTTCATGCCATAGTATTTGGCAAGCTCCCGCCATGTCGCATCGGAAATGAACGCCTCGCGCCGCAGCTCGTCCGCCGCCGTCAGCACGGCGCGCTGCCTGGCATTCCAGCCGGTCGCGGATGGACCTACGGCAATATCGGCGATCTGCGCATCGCTCAGCCCCGCCGACTGCGCATACGCGACATGATGCGCCCACTCATACGCGGCGCGGATGTTCCACGCCGTCCGCATGATCAGCAACTCGCGCGTTTCGGGGTCGAGCAGGCTGTCGCGCTGCAGGTATGAGCCGAAACGCGCTCGCGGACCATAAAGACCCGGATGGTTCAGCATCGTCGTATAGAGATTGAGCGCCGTCCCATCCGGCCGCGTCTGCGGCGCGATCAGCGCACGCTGCGCCGGCGTCCACTGGTCGGGCGTAATCGGCGCAATACGTGGCGACGAGAGCCGTGGCCCACCCGCACGCCCCGCCAGCGGGGGCAGGGCAAGGTCGGTCGGCATGTGGTCCACCGCCTCCGGCTCCACCTGTATGCCCAGCGTGTTGAGCGCCATCGACACCAGCTGATACTGCGCCGCCGTGAACAGCAGCTCCATCACCTGCTGGTCCGAGTAAACCTTCCGCAGCTCCGCCCACGTCGCATCCGAGATGATGGCGTCATAGCGAATCTCGTCCGCCATCCGCATCACGGCGCGATCGATGTCGGACCACGCTGCCCCATCGGGCGAGGCGGCAATCGCGCGGATATCTTCATCCGTCATACCCGCAGACGCCTTGGCGATCCGCGCATGTTGCGACCACTCATAGGGCGACTGGCACAGCCACCCCATCCGCAGCATCGCGATCTCGCGATGGCGCGCCGAAACGCTCGTCCCGTTCAGCAGCACCTGCCCGAGCGGAGACCAGCGATTGTAGAGATCAACATGGTGCGCCAGCGTCCGGTAGATATTGAGATTGGCGCGGCTGCCCAGCATGTCGCGCTGCGCTTCGGTCAGGTTGCGCGTATCCACCACGTCGAGACGCGGCGTCGAAAGGCGAGGCGAAAAGTTCGATTGATTTTCCGGCGCCGTAACGCACCCGGCCAGCACGTATCCCGCAAGAGCAATCGCCGCCGCGAAAATCGCAACACGCATCCGTCCCATCCCCGACGCCGTTTCTTCTCTTCCCGGCAGACTGCCACGACCATCCGTTCGCCGCTACCCTCGGCAGTCAACGCTGCACGTATGTAACTACAGCCCCGGACGATGGCCTTCGGGAAGCGGAAGCACATGCACGCCGGTCGCCCGGCCCGCATCCTTCACCAGCCGGGCGAGCGTCGTGCCCTTGAAGGCGTGCCGCCAGTCATTGCCATGGAAGATGCCAATGCGGGCCGCTCCCTCCAGCGCGCGCATCGGCATCACGTCTTCCACCAGCATCAGCCGCGGCCCCGGCTCCTGGCATACCAGTACGCAGCTCAGCAGCGCCACCGGATCGTAGGCCGCAACCAGCACCGTTTCGTCCCGCCAGCTACGCAGCAGCGCAGGCAACCCGAACGCTTCGGCCACTGATCGTCCATCGTGGAAGAACACCTGTTCGGTCATCAGCGGATTGACGCTCGTCGCCTGCAATCCGTTGCGCGTGCGGATCACCGGCTGCGTGCGCCTGCGCGTGTGCGCGATGGTCCATCCCAGCCGCCGCCCGGCAGAAAGGAGATTGCGCGCCGCCATGACAGCGGCCGGATCGGGCTCACAGCCGGGAACCGCATCGGCCTGGAGGTCGATGCAGAGAAGCCTGCACGGAAGATGTGTCATGTCGGTCAGGCCACCGCAGGTCGCGAAGCCGAACGGTCGAGCACGTTCTCGCGGTCCCACTCCCCCTCGGGGCGCATCACCACATAAGGATCGCTGTCGACCGTGATCGCATCGGCCCGAACGGCCAGCACGCGGGCGCATTCCACATACTCATAGTCCGAGAAGCGGAAATCGGCGCGGCCTTCGCGCGGCAGGAAGCCAAGCTGCTTCCAGAACGGCGCCAGGCGCTTCTGGATATAGCCGATCGCCAGCGTATAGCCCTTGCGGCTGATGATATCGACAGCCGTCTCGATCATCAGTTTCACGACCGCGCCGCCGCGCACATGCTTCATCACGCACACGCGCTCGATCTTCGCGAAGTTCGCAAACCAGCGGATGCGCAGCGTCGCCACCGGCTCCCCGCGCAGATACGCGATCAGGTGCAGCGAGGAGAGATCGTTGTTGTCGAACTCTTCCTCGTACGGGCAGTCCTGCTCGGCAAGGAACACCGACGCGCGGATCGCGACGATCTTCATGTACTCGGCAAGATCGCGAACGATCTCGACGGCCAGGTCATTCCTCTGGCTGTTGGCGCCAACGCTCAGCATGCGACCGGCTCCATCAGTGTGCAGCAACGCCAGAACAGGTGTGGCGTATCATCAAAGGGGAAGAAGCCGAGATGGCGCATGATGCGCGCACCGGCCTCGGTGGAATCCTTGCCGAAGAAGGGCAGGTCAGTGAAATGCGTATCGATCAGCGTGCGCAGGCCGAGCACCAGCGCGCCACGGCTCACCTGATCCTTGCCCGCGTAGCACCAGCAGTAAAAGCCCGCGAGCGGCTCGCCCAGCTTCGCAACCCAAGCCGCGTCGATATTGGCCGCATCGAACGTGCCGTCCGTCAGCGCCGCAACGCCCGCCTCGGTCAGCGCGAGCGGGGCGAGGAACCCCGTCACCGCGTCCTTGCGCCGGATCACCCAGATCGATGCGCCCGTCAGGTTGTCAACGCGCTTGATCTCCTTGAGCGAGGCAAGGCCCGGTCCAAGCTCGGCCGTCGCAAGCTCATGCACCGCGCGATAATCGTCGTCGCTGACTGCATGTGAGAGGCGCACCGTCGCCATCATCTCTTCGGATGCGCCCGCCATGTATTTCGGATGCAGCCGATTGCCGCCCAACGACCTTAGCTGTGCGCGTGAGTTCCACATCAGCGCCGCCATCACCCAACCACCAATTTCTTCCCGTTAACGTCTTGCTAACCATTCACCACAAACTGGAAGACTGCGCCACTTTATTTCAGGCAGAACGGGTATGACGACCAGAGAAGGGACCGAGCGGCTTGTCCGCGAACTGGTCGACTGGTCCGACCTTCGCACCTTCTATGCTGTTGCAACTGCAGGCTCGATGAATGCAGCCGCAGAACAGTTGGGCGTCACACAGTCCGCGATTTCCAAGCGGCTGGGACAGCTTGAGCAAAGACTTGGAACTCGTCTTCTCGAACGCTCGCCCACCGGCATTCAGCTGACCGAGGCAGGTGCAGAAGCGCTCGATCACGTAACAACAATGATGCGCGCAAGTCTTTCGCTTGAGAACACACTCAAGGGACTTGAGACGAAGGCCGAAGGCGAAGTGAAACTCTGGTCGAACGACGGCGTGCTTGCTTACTGCATTGCGCCAAGTCTCGGGGAATTCCTCGCTGCCAATCCCGGCCTTCGCCTTTCCCTGCAGTCGGATCGCAATCTGCCCAAGCAGGGACAGGGCTATGCCGATGTCGTCGTCGGCTTCGATCAGCCCCATCAGGCGGACACGATCTCGTTCCCCGTGGCCACGATGCACTACTGCGTGTTCTCCAGCCGCGGCTATATCGACACCTACGGCGCCCCTACGGGACCGCTCGATGTCGCCCAGCACCGTGTCCTCAATCACATGATGTATGGCGAAAACGCCGGCTGGAAGGACAAGACGGCCCAGATCGCAGCCCTTATCCAACCCACCGTCCTCACCGATTGCTCGGGGGCCTTGCTGCAGGCGACCGCCTCCGGCGCGGGAATAGCTGTTATGCCCAGCTACGCCGCCCGCCTCGATCCCCGCCTTGTCGCCCTGCCGATCCCGCCGCTGGCATCGGTGAAGGTCTGGCTCAGCTTCCACGAAACCGCCCGCCGCACGCCGCGCGTGCGCACCGTTGTCACCTGGATGCGCGAACTCTTCGACCGCCGCCGCAATCCGTGGTTCCGCGACGAGTACGTGCCCCCCAGCCTGTTCGAGACCGCCACCTGGCGGGACGAGCGCGCGGCGTGATATGTGCCCGATCGGGTACATGCATCCCTCTCGATCAATAGATGTCTATGTACCCGATCGGGAACATTTTGCTTGATGCACCCTGCAAATCCGGGGCAAGTACCCGATCGGGTACATTCATATGGCGACATCTGACATCACACCGGGCGCGCTGGCCAAAAGTCTCGGCCGGCTGATCCAGCGACGCCGAACAGAACTTGGCATGTCGCAGGAAGAGCTCGCGCTCGCCATCGGCGTCGGCCGCCGCTTCATCAACGAACTCGAAGGCGGCAAGCCCAATGCACGGCTGGGGCTGGCCCTGATGGCGTTGGCTTCCCTCGGCATTCGCCTTCCATCGCCTGACGCGACCTGACCATGCAGGTCTGGTTCGAAGATCGCACCGTGGGACGGATCGAGCCGCAGAAGGAAGGGCTCACCTTTCTCTACGACGAAAGCTGG
>CAZGWV010000112.1:7215-11443 GCA_964529555.1 uncultured Rhizobium sp. | reverse complement strand
ATTCCCGGTTCCGACGAGAGCATGCTGACGCAGGCGGCGGCTGAAGCCGCCGACGCGGCGGATGCTTTCACCGTCGATCTCGATGGGTATGAGGGGCCGCTGCACCTGCTGCTGGACCTCGCGCGGAAGCACAAGATCGACCTGGTGAAAGTGTCGATCCTGCAGCTGGCGGACCAGTACCTGCTGTGGGTTCACGAGGCGCGCGAGAAGCGCATCGATATCGCGGCCGACTGTCTGCTGATGGCGGCGTGGCTGGCATTCCTGAAATCGAAGCTGCTGTTGCCGAGCGATAAGAAGGACGAGGACGAACTCGATCCCGATGCGCTGGCCGGGCGGCTGGCTTTCCGGCTGCGCAGGCTGGAGGCGATGCGGCAGGCGGTGAACGATCTCTACGATGGGCATCTCGATGGGCGCGACGTGTTTGCCCGCGGCGATCCGCAGTTGGCGAAGATCATCCGCAAGCCGATCTGGAATTCGACGCTGCACGATATCCTGAAGGCGTTCGGCGATATCAATACGCGCAAGGTGAAGCGACGCGCGCATGTGATCGTGCGGCAGCCGGTGGTTCCGCTGGAGGCGGCGCGGCAGCGGCTGGCGGCGCTTGTGCCCGAGCTGATCGACTGGGCGTCGATCCGAGAGATGCATGTGATCGATGAGGAGTCGAAAGATGCGCCGCGCAGGAGCGAAGTGGCGAGCTTCTTCTCGGCGGCGCTGGAGCTGACCAAGAACAGGGTGGTGGACATCCGGCAGGACCAGCTGTTCTCGGATGTGTTCGTGCGCAAGACGCCGGTCGAAGATCTGAAGGCGGCGGAATGAGCGGCGAGGAAGAAAAGCCCGGCCTGCAGGCGATGCGCGATGCGGTCGCGAAGCTGGCGAGACAAGGCAAGGGCAAGCCTGCTCCCGCGCCGGACGTTGAGGCTGCGCCGGAAGTTGCGGAGAAGCCGGCGCGGGCTGAGTCTGGGCGAGCTGGGGCCGATCCCGAAAAGCTGAGCGATGCGATCCGGCGGGCCGAGGCCGTACTGTTTGCGTCCAATGAGGCGGTGGACGCCACGACGCTGGCGGAGGCGCTGCCGCCGGGCGTGGAGGCGGGCGATGTGCTGCTGCAGCTGAAGGCGGATTATGCCAAGCGCGGCGTGCAGCTGGTGGAGCTGGCGGGGAAGTGGCGGTTCCAGACGGCGCCGGACCTGGCCTTCCTGTTCGAGGAGACGCGCGAGCAGCCGCGTGCGCTGTCGCGGGCGGCGCTGGAGACGCTGGCGATCATCGCCTACTGCCAGCCGGTGACGCGGGCGGAGATCGAGGACGTGCGCGGGGTGGCGGTGTCGTCGGGGACGATCGACATTCTCATGGAGGCGGGCTGGATCAGGCCGCGCGGGCGGCGGCGGACGCCGGGCCGTCCTGTGACATTTGGCGTCACGGACGCCTTCCTGGTGCATTTCGGGCTGGATTCCATCGACAGCCTGCCGGGCAGGGACGAGTTGAAGGCCTCCGGCCTGCTCAGTGCGGAGATTCCAAGGGATTTCGAGTTCGCCGGCACGCCGCGCGACCCGGAGACGGGCGAGCTTCTGGGCGAGGATGCGCTCGAGGACTCGGAGTTCCAGCCCGATTTCCTCGAAGGCGCGGAAGACCGGAGCTAGAGCATTGGGGTAGGATGGGGCGTGTATTTGCGCTTACGCTCCGTCAGGGTTACGTTATTGTCAGGAGAGCCCTCATATGTCCGAACGGATGGGCCTTATCGATCTTGTCCTGCTCACCTTCGCGGTGGGAATCCTGCCAGCGCCTGCCATCGTGAAGGCGGCGGTGGTGGTCTCTCTGCCGGGCATGTTCTAGAAGCGGACGCGGGACGCCAGACCAATCCGCCTCGGCGGCAAACGGAGTAGACATCATGGGACGCATCGGTCCTGTCGAGATCATCATCTTCCTGGTGATCGTCCTGCTGATCTTCGGTGGTCGCGGCAAGATTTCGGGAATCATGGGCGACTTCGCCAAAGGCATCAAAAGCTTCCGAAAGGGCATGAAAGACGCGGACGTGGACACCAGCCAGACGACGTCGGGCGCGATGATCAACGAGCCGATCAACGTCACGCCCGAGAAAGAAAAGTCGAACGTCTGATGGGCCTGCCCGCATGACTGCCGAGGCGGCCATGACGGGCGCGCGTGAACTCTCGTCTCCGAAAGGAGCGCCATCGCCATGATGCCGGGTATCGGCTTCGAAGAAATGGTCCTGCTGGTTCTTGTGGCGATCGTCGTGATCGGGCCCAAGGATCTGCCGCTAATGATGCGCAAGTTCGGCCGGTTCACGGGCAAGATGCGCGCCATGGCGTTCGAATTCAAACAGGGCATCGACGAGCTGGGCCGGCAGGCCGAGCTGGACGAGCTGCGCAAGGAGGTTGCGGCGCTGAAGTCCAGCACCGGGCTCGACGATCTCAAGCGCGAATTCCAGCAGGATCGTATCGACCTTGAGAATGACGTGAACTCCGCGATCGCCGAGACGGCGCCCACGCCTGCTCCGGCGGCGGCTGGCGCGACGCATCCGGCGGCGTCCAAGCCGCTGCCCTATGCCGGGCTTTCGGCGGATCATCCGGGGTATGACGCTGGCGAGGACTTCCGCATCGATGGCGCGCCGCCTCCCACCCCTGAGCAGGTAGCGACAGTTGCCGCGCCGGAGCCCGCGCCTGAGCCGGATGCCGGCGAGCTGAACGGCGTGCATGTGGTTCCCGACGACGAAGTCCGCAGCCCGGCGCCGTCCGCCACGCCGCCGGTCAAGCAGGATGCATCTGCCTGATGGCCAAGAAGAAGGACGACAAGACGAAGGCCGAGACGCCGGAAGTGGATGAGGTGGAAGCGAGCCGCGCGCCGCTGATGGACCATCTTATCGAACTGCGCGACCGGCTGGTCCGTATTCTCTGGGTTGTCGGTATTCTGTTCCTGGGCGGCTGGTATGTCACCGAATGGGTGCTGTCTTTCCTGCTGCAGCCGTTGAGCGACGCCGCGCATCGGGCGGGGCGTCCGCTCGATGAAGTCATCGAGACGGTGACGACCGCTCCGATGGAAATGATCTTCGTGAAGCTGAAGATGTCGTTCCTGCTGGCGATCGCGGCCGGCTTTCCGTACATCGCCTACCAGGTCTACGGCTTCGTCGCGCCGGGCCTCTACAAGAACGAGCGGATGGCGGTGCTGCCGTATCTGTTCCTGATGCCGATCCTGTTCCTCGCTGGCGGCGCGCTCGTTTATGAGTTCGTGCTGCCGACCTTCATGGACCTGTCGTTCAGCCAGGAATTCACGGCGGCCGGGGCGAAGGTGGTCTACCTTCCGAAGATCAAGGAATACTATGAGCTGTCGATCTCGCTGCTGACCTGCTTCGGCTTTGCGTTCCAGCTTCCCATCGTGATTTCGCTGCTGGCCCGTGCCGGCGTCGTGAAGGCGAGCACGCTGCGCAAGGGCCGCAAGTTCGCGATTGTCGTCATCGTCTTTGCCGCGATGTTTATGACGCCGCCGGACCCGTTCAGCTGGGTGATCCTGTCGGTTCCGCTGTTCCTGCTCTATGAGAGCGGCATCATTGTCGCCATGGTGATCGAGCGTGGCCGCAAGCGGCGCGACGCCGAGGAAGCCAAGCGCGAGGAAGAGGAAGAACGGCGCGAGGCGGCCGAGGAGGCGCGCAGGCGCGCGGCGGTGGCTTCCGTGACGAGCCCGCAGGGGACGCTGCCGGCGGGCGAATAGGGGGCTCTGGACCGCCGGGCGTCTGCCCGGCACTCGCTGCGCAGCAGCGACCATCTGACGTGAACCGCCAACATGCGCCTTCGGCGCATCTGCCGGGCAGGGGCCCGGCGGTCCAGAGCCTCAAATCCGCCTCTTGGGATTGGCCCCGCATCGCGTTAGACCCGCGCGATACTTGAGGGACTGCCATGCACGATATCCGCGCCATCCGTGAAAACCGCGACGCCTACGCCGCTGCGCTGTCGCGCCGGCCGTCGGTGGATGGGGCGTCGGAAGTGGCGGCGATCCTGAAGCTGGACGAACAGGTGCGGGCGGCGATCCTGAAGAAGGAAGCTGCCGAGCAGGCGCGCAACGCCAAGTCGAAGGAGATCGGCAAGGCCAAGGCGTCGAAGGACGAGGCGCTGGCCGCGTCGCTGATGGCCGAGGTAGCGGCGGCGAAGGCGACGATCGAGAGCGCTGGCGCGGAAGAGGCCGAGGCGACGAAGGCGCGGGACGATCTGCTCGCGCGCCTGCC
>CAZGWV010000112.1:0-7115 GCA_964529555.1 uncultured Rhizobium sp. | reverse complement strand
GATACGAAGGGGATGATCCGGCAGCATCAGTTCATCAAGGTGGAGCTGGTGTCGATCACGAAGCCGGAGGACAGCGAGGCCGAGCATGAGCGCATGACGAAATGCGCCGAGGGCATTCTGGAGCGGCTGGGCCTGCCTTATCGCACGATGCTGCTGTGTACGGGCGACATGGGCTTTGGCGCGGTGAAGACCTACGATCTCGAAGTGTGGCTGCCGTCGCAGAACACGTATCGCGAGATTTCCTCGTGCTCGAACTGCGGGGATTTCCAGGCGCGCCGGATGGACGCGAAATTCCGCCGTGTGTCCGCGAGCGTGGACAAGTCCGCGCGGCCGGAGTTCGTTCATACGCTGAACGGGTCGGGACTTGCCGTCGGACGGACGCTGGTGGCCGTGCTGGAGAACTATCAGCGCGAGGATGGCCGCGTGGATGTGCCTGAGGTGCTGCGGCCGTACATGGGCGGGCTTGAGGTGATTGGGTAGGCGGGGCCGGACCTGCGGCGCCATTCTCGGGCCCGCCTATGCGTTGTGAACGGCCGCGCCGTCTCGGCGTGCCGATAGAGACCCCCACCTGTCCGCCCCCTAAGTACGGGGCGGAACGCCGTTTCACCACCGCCCGTCAAAGTTGGGTAAGTTGGCGTAACAAGGTTCCGCCCCGTACTTAGGGGGCGGACAGGTGGGGGTCTGGTTCAACGCTTGCCGCTGGTTGCGATTGATCGTGTCAACTCAGGCGCGTGCGCGCTGCTTTTCACAAGCCTCGAATGGCGCCACAGAAAGGCCTGACCGATTGGTTGGAGTCGACGCCATGATCCGCGCCCTGCTCGCCGCCATTGTCCTTCTTGCCGCCGCCGCCTGTATGCCGCAGCCGCCGGCGGCCAGTCTGGATGGCGGGCAGCCGTTCATCGGCATCAACGGCAAGCCGCTGGTGTCCTCCGAGGGGATCATGGACAACGCCGTGGCGCAGGCGCTGACGGATGATCCTGCCGCCTGCACGAAGGCGGGCGGGGAAATCCGCAAGGTGTGCCTGATGGGTACGCCGATGTGCGTGGTGACGTTCAAGGATGCAGGCTCGGAATGCTCGGACGGGGCGGAGTGTGACTCCGGGCGTTGCCGCACGTCCGAGATGGGCGTGGAGCCCGAGACGGCGACCAGGGGCATCTGCGCGCCGACGAACGACCCGTGCGGATGCTTCCAGCGCGTCGACAATGGCAAGGCGGGCTATCCGCTGTGCGCGGACTGAAACATCGAGGATGCGGAGAGGACGATGGGCTTTTCGCTGGTGTGGTTCGCGGCGCAGGGGATCGACCGCGAGGAATTTCTCGAGCGCGCGCAGTTCGAGGACACGGGCGAGGTCGATGCGTATTTCGAGCATGACCATGCGGGCGGGGAGTTGCCCGGCGGCTGGTATGTGATCGTGTCCAGCGACATGGGCCTGCTGGAGCCGGCCAAGCTGATGAAGTGGTCGGCGGGGGCGCGGCTGGTGGCGGCCGCGATTCACGAAGGCTCGATGAATTCGCTGGCGGCGGAGTGGCGCGACGGGAAGCAGGTGTGGTCGGTTTCGCACGATGGCAGCGAAGGCGGCGACCGGCTGGATGTGGAAGGCGCACTGCCCGACGTGTTCGAGGAACTGAAAGCCGAAGCGAATGCGGCGCAGGCGGAGTCCGAGAAGGAAGGGGGCGGGGTCGATTTCGTGTTCGATATTCCGCTCGACCTCGCGGCGGAGATCACGGGCTTCCGGCATGACGAGATGGGGTTCGATGACGATATCGCGCCGTTCACGGTGCTGGAGCGGTTGTTCGCGGCTGGATAGGGGAGCGGCGGAACGATCCGCTGCTGCAACCAGTCCGATTTGACATCGTGGGTCGAACGCGAGACGCAGGATGCATCATGCGACCCTGTTCGACGCGATGAGCGATATCGACCCGAGATTCCAGGCGGCCCGCCTCGTGCTGGCGTTGCGCCAGTCGGGCGTGACTGACCAGCGCGTGACCGAGGCGCTGGAGCGCACGCCGCGCGACCAGTTCGCGCCCAGGGCGTTTGCGGCTGATGCGTGGGAGAATGTCGAGCTGCCCATCGATTGCGGGCAGACGATGACGCGGCCGGTGACGGTGGGCGTCATGCTGCAGGCGCTGGACCTGCACGGGGAGCATACGGTTCTCGAGATCGGCGCGGGTTCGGGGTACGCGGCCGGCGTGATGTCGCGGCTGGCGCGGCGAGTTTATTCGATAGACCGATTCAGGACGCTGGTGGAGCGGGCGCGAACTGCGATGGAGGCGCTGGGCGTGTCCTCGCGGGTGGAGCTGCGGCTGGGCGACGGGCTGCATGGCTGGGCCGAGGCCGCGCCCTTCGACCGGATCCTGCTGATGGGGGCGGTGGAGGCGCTGCCGGACGACCTGGCGCGGCAGCTGGCGCCGGGGGGCGTCGCCATTGTGCCGATGGAGCGGGACGGCGAGGGGCTGATCCTGCGCCTGACCAAACGCAGCGACGGCGGATTCGACGAGATTCTCGTTGGAAAAGCACGGTTTTCTGCGCTCCAGTCCGGCGTGGCGCGCGAGCTGTAAACCGCGGCCGGGTTCAGCTTCCGGTAAAACCCTTATGGCAGGGTGCCTCCTGAATTGCGGGAGATTGAGCGATGGGCATGGCCCTGCGCGCCAGCTTGTTCGTGTCGGTCGCCGCCATGCTGGGCGCGTGCGCGTCCAATCCCGTGCATGGCGCAGCTCCGATCGATTTCCGCGCATCCGCGCCGGCCATGCGCGGCCCTGCGCCCGGCACGGTGATGGCGTCAGCGACGCCGCCATCTTCGCAGCAGCCGAGATTCAACCCTTCGCCGCCGCCTTCGAGCGAGCCTCCGCCCTTGCAGCTGGTCGCCGATCTTGGACCGAGCATCGGAGTGTCGGCGACGGACGAGGCGCGGGCGATGGCGCCGCAGCCGGGCGCGCGTCCCGGCGGCGCGCGGCGGCTGGGCGAGGATGATCCCTCGGGCCGGCTCATCACGGTGATGGCGGGCGATACGCTCTACGACATCTCGCGCCGTCACAACGTCAACATGCGCGCGCTGATCGAGACCAACCGGATGCAGCCGCCGTATGCGCTGAGCGTTGGCGCGACGATCCGGCTGCCGCCCCCGAACGTGCATGTCGTGAGCCGCGGCGAGACGCTGTACTCGGTCTCGCGGCGCTACAATGTGGATACGCGGTCGCTGGCGCTGATGAACGGACTGACACGTCCGTGGACGGTTTATCCCGGCGATGAATTGCTGCTGCCGCCGCTGGCGCGCGATCAGGCGCGTGAGCCTGTGAGGGGCGATGTTGCGCCGGTTGTCGTGGCTGCTGCCGTGCCGCCGCCATCGGCTCCGCTCGTGCCGCCGCAGTCCGCGCCTTTGCCTGCGGCCAGCAACAAGCCGATCCAGCTCGCGCCGCTTCCGTCCGCGATGCCTGCGGCGCCCAAACCGGCGGCGCCAGTGGCGAAGCCGGCGGGGTCGCCGACAGCGCCGGCCCCGATTGCTGCGCCGAAGCCGCCGCAGGCTGTGGTAACGCCGCCGCCGACTGCTCCGGTGACGAAGCCCGCGCCGCAGACGACCACCGCTTCCGGCGCGCGCGATTTCATCTGGCCGGTGGCCGGCAGTGTCCTGAAGGGTTATGGCGGTTCGGCCGACGGCGCGCGCAATGACGGGGTGAACATCGCCGCGCCGCGTGGAACCGAGATCAAGGCGGCCGCCACCGGCGAGGTTGTCTATGCCGGTAGCGAGCTTGCGGGCTTCGGCAACCTGATCCTGATCCGCCATCCGGGCGGCTGGGTGACGGCCTATGCCCATGCCGACACCGTGGTCGTGAAGGAGGGCGACCTAGTGAAGCAGGGCCAGCGCATCGGCACGGTCGGCGCGACCGGGAACGCCAGTTCGCCGCAGGTCCATTTCGAGCTGCGCAAGGGCAAGGAGCCGGTCAACCCGGCTGGGCATCTGCCGCCGTTGTAGGGGTGCCGCTTCTTTTTCTGCCCCGTCCTTCGGCCGGAGGAGGAAAACCCCGCGGAATTTGCGGTTCATTTCTGCGCATTGCCAAGACCCCCTCTCCCGATATAGTTCGCGGCCCTAGAGTTCCCCCGGTCTGGCGGGAACGACCAGAGATTCCCACGGAGACCGAATGCTTCCGATCCCCCTTCTGATGCAGGACACCTCGACCGCGGCGGCCGCGGCCCCCGGTGGCGGCCTGCTGGAGATGCTGTTGCTCCCGGTCGGCATGATCGTGATCTTCTACTTCCTGCTGATCCGTCCGCAGAACAACCGCATGAAGAAGCACCGCGAACTGATCGCCAACATCAAGAAGGGCGACCGGGTCATCACGCAGGGCGGCATCATCGGTCGCGTCTTCAAGCTGACCGATGAAGAAGTGACGATCGACACGGGCGAGGGCGGCAAGCTCCGCATCATGCGCGGCATGATCATGGACGTGAAGAAGACCGACACCCCGGCAAACGACACCAAGGAAAGCTGAACCTTCCATGCTGCTGCGTTTTCCGGGCTGGAAAGTCGCGATCATGTTCGCGACGCTGTTCGTGGGCGCGGTCTGCTGCGTCCCGAACCTGCTGTCTGAACAGCAGCGTGAGGCCTATCTGGGCTGGCTGCCGGTTCAGCCGCTCAAGCTTGGTCTCGACCTGAAGGGCGGGGCGTCGATCTCACTGCAGATCGATCCGGCCGAGCTGCGTACAAACGAACTGGTGAACGTCAACCGCATGGCGGGGGACAAGCTGCGCGAAACGCCGCTTATTCCCGTGCGGGAACGTGCGCCGCGCGGCGACGCCGTGGTGATCCGGGTCGCTAACGCGGAAGACGCGCCGAAAGCGCTGGAACGCCTGAAAACGCTGGGCGATTCGAACACATACCAGATCGCGGAGCGCGCCGACGGCGCCATCGAGATCAAGTTCACGCCCACTTACTTCTCGCAGCTGCAATCCAACGCCGTCGAGGCTTCGCGCGAAGCCGTTCAACGCCGCGCGGACGGTTCGGGACTTGTCGAGCCGTACATCACGCGGCAGGGCGACAACCGCGTGCTGGTCGAGGTTCCCGGCCTCAATCCATCGGAAGTCGACTCGCTGGTGGATACGCTGACCACGGCGGGCGTGCTGACGTTCAACCTGGTCGATACACAGGCCAACGTGGCCGACTATCAGGTCGGCGTTCCGCGCAATAACCGCATAGCGCTGCCGAACCAGAGCCAGGGCGGCGCCCCCCAGGTCATCATGCTGGATTCGATCATCACCGGCGGCGACCTTTCCAACGCTTTCCCGTCCAATGACGAGTATGGCCGGCCCAGCATCTCCTTCCAGCTGCACAGTTCGGGCGCGCAGAAGTTCGGCCGGATCACGACCGCGAATATAGGCCGTCCGTTCGCCATCGTGCTGGACAACACCATCGTCTCGGCGCCCGTCATCAATTCACCGATCACCGGCGGCAGCGGTTCGATTACCGGCTCGTTCACGCCGGATGAGGCCGACCAGCTGGCGATCGTGCTGAAGTCGGGCCAGCTTCCGGCCAAGCTTCAGGTTGTCGAACGTAGAACGGTTGACCCGAGCCTCGGGGCGGATTCGATCCGCGCGGGCGTGACCGCGTCCATCGTGGGCGTCGTCCTGGTGGCGCTGTTCATGCTGGCGGCTTACGGCCTGCTGGGCGCTTTCGCGGTTACCGCGCTGCTGTGCAACGTGGTTATGATGATTGGCGTGCTGTCGCTGTTTGGCGCGACGCTGACCCTGCCGGGCATCGCCGGCATCCTGCTGACCATGGGTATGGCCGTCGACTACAACGTGCTGATCTTCGAGCGGATACGCGAGGAGAAGAAGGCGGGCAGGTCGCCGATCACATCGGTCGAGGCCGGTTACGACATGGCCATGGCGACCATCGTGGACGCCAACGTGACCCACCTTGTGGCCGCGCTCGTCATGTTCAACCTCGGCGAGGGACCTGTCAGGGGCTTTGCGCTGACCCTGGCGATCGGCGTTCTGACCTCGATCTTCACGGCGGTCATCGTCGCCCGTTGGATCATGGCGGTGTGGCTGAAGACGTTCCGGCCGAAGTGGATACCGATTTGAGGCAGTAGGGAGTAGGGAGTCGGCCGGAGTAGGTAGTCGGCCCCGGCCGGGTCTGGCCCCCGAACAAGTTTACTGTCTATTCCCCACTCCCTACTCCCTATTCCCCGCTCCCTGACGCCTTCCAGAACGGCCGTTTGTTCCCTAACTGAGACACACGAGCCGGGGCGCCCCCCCCCATTATCTCTTGCCTATTGTCCTTCGCCGTCTTAGACGGTCCCGCTTCAACTACATCGGAATGTCATGAAAAGCCCCACCGGCGCCTCCGAAACCAATGCCTCGCCGCCCAAGAAGCGGACGGGGCCGTTCACGTTCATCGCCCAGGTGCGGGCTGAGGGCCGGAAGGTGACCTGGACATCTCGGCGCGAGACGATGGTCGCCTCGATCATGGTTGTGGTCATGGTTCTTTTGGCTTCCATCTTCTTCTATTTCTCGGATTCAATCATCAAGCTGTTCGTCGGCTGGGTGACGGGTATTTCTGGCGGCGGAACCTCGACCAATGGCTGATGCGCGCTGGTACATTGTCCACGCCTACTCGAACTTCGAGAAGAAGGTCGCCTCGACCATTCGCGAACAGGCCGAGATGCAGGGCCTTTCGGACCTGATCGAAGAGATCGAAGTCCCGACCGAGGAAGTGGTTGAGGTCGTCCGCGGCCGCAAGCGCACGGTCGAGAAGCGCCATATGCCGGGCTATGTGCTCGTGAAGATGCGCATGTCGGACGAGGCGTACCACCTCGTGAAGAACACCCCGAAAGTCACGGGATTCCTGGGCGCCGAGGGCGGCAAGAAGCCCCTGCCGGTGTCGCAGAAGGAAGTCGACCAGATCCTCGGCAAGGTCGAGGCCGGCACGATCGAGCGCGCGCGCCCGAAAATGCAGTTCGAGATCGGCGAGAAGGTCAAGGTCACTGAGGGCCCGTTCGCCTCGTTCGAAGGCGCGGTGGACTCCATCGACGAGGATTCCGGCCGCCTCAAGGTCACCGTCACGATCTTCGGCCGTTCGACGCCGGTCGATCTGGAATACAGCCAGGTCGTGAAGGTCT
>CAZGWV010000111.1:7954-11510 GCA_964529555.1 uncultured Rhizobium sp. | reverse complement strand
ACGCTGGGCGGCCGCGCGCGCATCAAGCGCACGATGTGGTCGCGCCGCGCCCAGGAATACGAAGCGAAGATCAACTCCGGCAACCTGATCCAGATCGCGGAAGTCGTGCGCGACCTGCACCGCGCCGGCGACCAGCCGGACCAGTCCTATTCCGAGCGCCAGCTGTATGAATCGGCGCTGGACCGGATGGCCCGCGAACTGGCGGCGGTCGAGAACATCAAGCACGCCGACGCGGTCGAGAAGCTCTCGAAATCGCTGGCCAAGCGGGCTGCCTGAAAACCGGCCTACGCGGCTGGCGAAGCGGTCGATTAAGCAGTGGGGCGCTCCTTACCGGGGCGCCCCGTCTGCTTTTGGGGCCTGGCGGTCCTGGGAACCATTTTCGGAAACCCGCCCTTTCCCAAGCGGACAGGCGCTCTATTTCATCGGCCAGCAGAAATATTTCCGCCCGCCACGGGGAACCTCTTCCGGGCTGCCGGGTTTGTTCGCTTGAGCGCCGGCCCCGACCGGCGCCTTCGGACCAATTCACCCGGAGTCCGCAATGGCATCCACCGGCAATCAGGCCTCGGGCGCAGACCGCCGCTTCGTGAAGCTCGCGATGGCCGCGCCCATGCTGGAGCGCGAGCACGAGCTGAGCCTCGCGCGGCGCTGGCGCGAGGAGCAGGACGAGGACGCGCTGCACGAGCTCTGCACCGCTTACATGCGCCTGGTCGTGGCGGTGGCGGCGCGGTTCCGAAATTACGGGCTGCCGATGTCGGACCTGGTGCAGGAAGGCAATGTCGGCCTGATGCTGGCGGCGGCGCGGTTCGAGCCCGAGCGGGAGCTGCGCTTTTCGACTTATGCGACGTGGTGGATCCGCTCGTGCGTGCAGGACTTCATCCTGCGCAACTGGTCGATCGTGCGCACGGGCACGACGACGGCGCAGAAGTCGCTGTTCTTCAACCTGCGCCGCCTGCGTGTTCTGCTGCGCGATCCGAGCGAGGGCGGACTGACGCCCGAGAGCCGCGCCTATGTGGCGACGCAGCTGCGTGTGGACGAGAAGGAAGTCGACCGCATGGCCGCGCGCCTCTCGGCGTCGGACCGTTCGCTGAACGCGCCGATCGGCGAGGATGGCGAAGCCGAATGGCAGGACCTGCTGGCCGACGCGAGCGCCCTGCCCGAAGACGAGACGATGATCGCGCGCGACCGCGCCACGCGCAGCCAGTGGCTGGCCGAAGCGCTGGCCGATCTCACCGAACGCGAGATGCTGATCATCCGCGAACGGCGCCTGGCGGAAGATGGCGTGACGCTGGAATCGCTGGGCCAGAAGCTGGGCGTCTCGAAAGAGCGCGTGCGGCAGATCGAGCATCAGGCGCTGAACAAGCTGAAGTCGGCGCTGATGCGGATCGTGGGTGATCCGGTCGAGGCGGGGCTTATTCCGGCGGGGTGAACTCCGGGCCCGAAACCGGATTCGGGATAGCGAACGCCAGTTAACGCCGCTAGGATCGTCCCGGTCTTCGGACGTGCTTCACGCGCCGCCCGCGTGGCAATGCTGGCAGTGGCTCTGTCGCTGCTTCGCTCAGAAAATCCGCCGTCTTGACCGAAAGAACCCCCGCGAGACGATCCAGAATATCGACAGACGGGTTACGCAAGCCGCGCTCCAATCCACTGACATAGGTGCGGTCAACGCCTGCCTGCAAAGCAAGAGCCTCCTGCGACACGCGCCGGGAAAGCCGTATCTGCTTCAAATTCCGGGCAATCAACCGCCGCGACTCCATGGGCGGAAGCAGCAATTTAGTCGATTATTAAACCACGGACGATAATCTACATTTGAAATGATCCATGGAACGTTCGCCATTCGAGGATTGTCAGGATGAATTCGCCAATCCGCGCCGGCTGTTTCGCCGCGCTCGCGCTGACAGCCTGCAGCTCCAGCGAGTCTTTCAAGGACGCAGCGAACGCGATGCCGTTCGTGATGGACCAAAGCGAGCATATTGCGCTCCAGCGGCCCAATCTGCCCAATACGGCCTACATCGCATGGACGCCGGCCGACCGCTTGTATCGTTCGGTGGTCGTCGATTTCGTCGAGGGGATGTCGCAGCGCTCATATCTGTTCAGCAAGCCCAATCAGCGCAGCTACGAGAAAATGCTGATCCCCGCGTTGTGGGATTCTGGACTGCTGGCCCGCAGCCCTTCCGAAGCACGTTACGCGCTCCAGATCAGCTTCGAAGACATCAATGCGAACGCAATCGGCGTGGATTTTGTCGGCCAGAGCAAAGCTACCTACAGGCTTGTCAACAGGCAGACCGGCGAAGTCATTTTCTCGACGAACGTGGAATCCCGGTTTGTGGCTGTCTATCCCCGCTTGAACGAACGCGATTTTGCCAAAGCCTATGACATAGCAAAGCCGGGCGTCGCTGGCGCCGCCAAAGGCTATGGAACATATGCATTGGCGGAAGGCGGCGTGGTCGAACTCGTCAACAACAACGAGGACCTCACCGACTTTTTCGGCGGGCCGATCGATGAAGCCACGCAGGCGACGTGGACCGATGTGCAGCAAGCCTTTGTCTGGACCACGGGACTGTCGGCATTGGGCGGCGCTCTGGCCATCGTGGTCGAGCAACTCGATCCTACGAACTACATCGCCTTTGCCTCGGATGATGAGTTTCAGAACGACTTGCTGGGTAAACGTGGCGGCGCACGCAACGGGTATCTATCGGAGCAAGGATTTGGCGACCGCGATGGCCGGGATCGCGCGCGGCAAGCCAGCACGATGATGCTTGGGCAGAGCGTGACGAAATTCCTGCTCGATCTGAGCCAGACTGAAGGCGTCCGCTTCAAGGCGATCCTGCCCTGCACGAAAAACGTGGAAGTCGAGGCGGCCAAGACCGAACTCATGCGTCAGGGCTACGGATTCCGCACAGACGCATGCCTGCCGATTTTGGATGACCCGGCGCATCAGGCGCGGGGCTGGAAATATACGACCTGGCAGTAGCGCTTGCGCAGCGCCGCTGGGCGGACCTGCCTGTTGGATGCGAACTTTACGATGCACCTTCTGGCGGTGGGGCGGGTGGATTTCCCCGGCTTTCGCCGGGGTCAATCCATCCTACGCTTCATCCATTATTCGGCTGCCACGGGGCGGACGTGGAGGCGGTCTGAGTCCGTCGAGGGCCTGACGGCGTCGGCGGGGACGGAGACTGTGTCGATGGTGCGGCCGTCGACGGTGAACAGCTCCAGCATATAGCCCGCTGGCGCATCTTCGCCGGGGCGCGTGTGGATGTGAACGACCACGCCGACATCGCCCGCGACGAGGCCAGCCTCGGGAATATCCCGGATCAGGATCGCGTATGCGTGCTCGGCAATCATGTGCGCCTCGGCAATGGGACCATGGTGACGAAACGCGGGGCGGTTTGTCCAGTGGATCCAACCCTGCGTAGGGTGCATTGAGCGCAGCGCGCGAAATGCACCTTCTGGCGGCGGGACAGGCACGGTGGATTTCCCCCGGCTTTCGCCGGGGTCAATCCACCCTACGACTCTACGCTTCGACCACCTCCACCTGCGGCCAATGCGTGATGCGGAT
>CAZGWV010000111.1:3148-7854 GCA_964529555.1 uncultured Rhizobium sp. | reverse complement strand
AGCGTGCGGATGCGCCAGTGGGGGTCTGACCAGAGGCCGCGTCTGGCGGCGCGGGCTTCGGCTTCCATGGCGAGCAGCTTGCGGGCGCGGATCGAGTTGTCGGGGTAGGAGCGCACGCGGCCGAGGCCCTGGCGCGCGACATAGCCGTTGAGCCAGAGATCGCCGCCGACTTCGTCGCGGGCGATGACGTGGGCAATGGCGCGCTCGTATCCGTCGCGGCTGAGGCCGCCATACCAGAGGCGGGCCGAGCGCCCGAGAGCGGCGCGCGTGAGCGCGTCGCGGGCTTCGATGGCGAAGGGCTCGTCGGCGCGGCCGCCATAGCCGGGGGCGGGCGCTTCGATCTCGGCGAGGCGGACGCGCAGGCCCGTGTCGAGCGCGAGGGCGTCGCCATCCATGACGCGGGCGATGCGGCCGGTTTCGCCTTCGGAGAGGTCGGGTTCAGCGGAACAGCCGGCGGCGAGCGCGGCCAGTCCGGCCAGCGCGCCTCGGCGTGTTATGACTGGATACCCTACCCGCCCCATGTCTCCGAACTTAGGGTAGGGATGCGGAATCGCAATCGGGTGCGCGGGGGGAGTGGAGGAACTTTGGCCAGCTCGCTTTGGGAGTCAGACCCCCACCTGTCCTCCCCCTAAACGGGGAGGAACCCTGAAGCGATCACCGGCCTTCAAAATGAGGTAAGTTCTCTCAACCTGGTCCCTCCCCGTTTAGGGGGAGGACAGGTGGGGGTCTGGATCGGGAGGCGCGGTCGAATCGGATGTCTGCGTGGGCTGGCGGGGGACGGCGGGAGCGGGCATAAGGCCGTCCGACGACTCCGTAGCTCAGCCGGATAGAGCATCGGTTTCCTAAACCGGAGGTCGCAGGTTCGAATCCTGCCGGGGTCGCCAACCTTGCCGGAGCACGGTTTTCTGCCGGATTTCGAGGCGGACGGGCCCTGATGCGTCTGCGCGGCACATGACCGGCAAGTCACATTGGCTTCGGGCGGGCGGCGGGGCGCCGCAGCCCGTTGCGCGGAATTTGCAGCCCCTTTAGAACGCTGTCTCAGAGCCGCGACCCTTTTGCGGCAGGACCAGTTGATGGAATTCCTTTCGGGCATAGGCAAAACGCTGACGGACGCATGGGCGTCGGTGGAAACCGCGCTTGCGGGCTCGCCCTCGCTGGCGGGCATCGGGCTGTTGCTGGCCGTCGGCGCGGGGCTCGCCATTGCGGTGATGGCGCTGGCGGGTCTGGTGCGGCTGGCCTTCGCGATGCGCCGGGGCGCAGTCGCCAAGGGCATCAAGCGGCAGAACGAGATCGGCGCGCGGATCGTGGTCGTGCGCGGCGGCGGCGGACGGCGCAGCAGCATCGCCGGCTTCCTGCACAAGGCGGTGGATACCCACCTCAAGGACTACATGTTCGGCGGGCCGTTCGCGGTCATGTCCTATCCCGGCAGCCTGGAGGGCGACGAGCGCGCCCAGCAATTGCTGGCGCGGACCGAAGCCGACGTCATCATCTGGGCCGAAGCGCCGCGCGGAACCAAGGGGGTGGCGCGTATCCTCGCCCGACCGAGCAACACATTCGAATCCGCGCGCCAGCCGGTGACGCTGGCGATGCCCAAAGAGAAGACGCAGTGGAACGAGCCGCTGGCGCGCGCGATGGCCTATGCCGCCGCCAAGCAGTTCCGCCCTGCCCTTGGGCGCCCGCAGGACTTCCGGGCCGAGCGCCTGCAGCCGGTTGTCGAATCGGTGCTGTCGATCCTCGGCGGCAAGCCGAAGGCGGATCAGGCCCTGCTGGCCGAGATGGTGGACGACAGTTCCGCCGGCGCACTGCAGCTTGCATTCGCGGGCGACGATGCGTGGATCGACAGGTCGGTCGAGATCGCGCGCGCGACGCTGGGCGAGATCAACCGCTCGGCGGCGCCGGATCGCTGGATCGCGGCGAACATCACGCTGGGCCGCGCGCTGCGCCTCAAGGCGGAGAAGCGGTTCGACCCGGTGATGCTGCGCGAGGGGATCGCGCATCTGACCGAGGCGCTTGAGGCGCTGCGCTCGGAGCCGCGGCTGAAGCTGGCGGAGTCTGCGGCGCAGGCGATCGGCGAGGCGCAGAAGCTTCTGGGCACGCGCCGGAAGTTCTCGATATCGGGCGGCGGGATTTAGGTTTCCTACAATCAGCGGTCTGTGGGCCCGACCCCTCGTGGTTCGACGGGCGTCCGCCTGCATTCGCAGGCGAACTGCTCACCATGAGGGACCTCTCGCCGGCAATGTAGCTTTAGCCCTCATGGTGAGCAGCGGCGCCATGCTGCGCATGGCGGTGCGTCCGTCGAACCACGAGGGCGATAGAGGGGACTGGCGCCCTAGGCCACTCTCGTCCTCTGCGCTTCGGGTGCGCAGGCGGCGCAGCGGCATTTGCCGGCGAGGTAGGCGCTTACGTATTCCTCCCCATAGTCGTAGCCGAGTTCCTCGCCGGGCTTGATGTTGCGCAGGGCGAAGATCCAGACGCGGTTCTTGTAGATCTCGATCTCGCAATTGGGGCGGCAGGAGTGGTTGATATAGCGCGCTGTGTTCCAGCGCGGGCTGCCGTCGATGGTCAGGCGCGAGTGGATCTCGAAGAGATAGAGCGAGTTGCTGGCTTCGCGCTCGGCATTGGTCATCGGCGTGCCGGTGTATTCGATCACGCAGGCGCCCTTCGGGATGGGCGAGGCGGCGAACAGGCCGAGGCCCGCGCTGGCGCGTTTCACCGCGAGTTCGAAATCGCCGGGCTTGTAGCGTCTGCGGGTCGTCATGGTGTCGCGTCTCGTGATTTGCGGAGCGCCCTTCATGGCGAAGACGGCGCGGGGCGCAAGCGGAAATGGGGTCGCGGGCCGGGTCAGGCCGGGGGGCGGACGGACGCGGCGCGGGCGGCGCCAATTCCGCAGCGCATCAATTCCGCATTCGCCACAATTCCTGCCATTGACTTGCCAGATTACAGGCGTACTTTTCAATGAGATTACAGGTGTACGATGCAATCCATCTCGGAAGCCGAAAGCCGCATCATGGAGGCCCTGTGGCGCAAGACGCCGCTGACGGCCGAGCAGATCGTCTCGACGGTTGGCCCGGAGAATGGCTGGGCGCCGGCGACGGTGAAGACGCTGGTGACGCGCCTGCTGAAGAAAGGCGCCATCGCGGGCGCCAAGGAAGATGGCGGCTACTTCTATCGCCCGCTCATCAGCCGCGCCGACTGGGTGCAGAGCGAGAGCCAGGGCCTGCTTGACCGGCTGTTCAAGGGCGAGGTCGCCCCGCTGGTGGCGCACTTTGCCGAGCATCGCCAGTTGTCGTCGAAAGACCTGCGCCAGCTGAAGGCGTTGATCTCCAAGATCGAGGAGGACGGCAAATGAGCTGGCTCCTTCCCGGCCTGGTCGAAATGAACCTTGCTGCTGGCGGCGCCATCCTGTTTGCGCTTCTTGTGCGCCGCCCGATGGCGCGGCATTTCGGGCCGCACGCATCCTATGCGCTGTGGGCGATCGTGCCTGTCGCGATGGTGGCGACGCTGCTGCCGGAACGGACGCTGTTCCTGCTGGAGACGGATTTCCTGTTCGACCTGACGCCGGCGGCGACGGCTGCGGCGGACGATGGCGCGGCGTTCGCGTGGATGCCGGGGGCGCTGTCGGTGATCTGGATGATCGGCGTGGCTGGCCTTGCGACGCTGTTCGTGCGCAGGCAGCGGGCTTTCATGCGGGATGCGGATATCGGCCTTGCCGGCCCCGCGATTGTGGGCTTCCGCCACCCGCGCATCGTGACGCCGGACGATTTCAGCCGCCGCTTCAGCCATGACGAGCGCAAGCTGATCATCGCGCACGAGCAGGTTCACCTCGAACGCAGCGATGCGCGGATCAACGCCATCGTGGCCGTGATGCGCTGCCTGTTCTGGTTCAATCCGCTGGTGCATATCGGCGCGAAGGCGATGCGCATCGACCAGGAATTGTCGTGCGACGCCGAAGTGGTGGAGCGCCGGCCGCGTGTGCGCCGCGCCTATGCCGAGACGCTGCTGAAGACGCATCTTTCGGCGCAGGCCCTGCCGGTGGGCTGCCACTGGCCGGCCGAGGCGCAGCATCCGCTGGCCGAGCGCATCGACCTGCTGGCGCGGCGGCCTGTGTCCGTGCGGCGCCGGGCCGTGGCGGCTGTGCTGGTTGTGTCGCTGATGGGCGGCGCGGGTTATGCGGCCTGGGCGGCGCAGCCTGAGCGCACGATCATCCGCGAGGGCGTCGATGTGCTGGTGCCGTTCCGGCCGATCCCGAGCGGCGAGCATGCCGCAACCCTGACGGGCGCAACGCTGGTGCCGTCTTCGTTCGTGGCGCCTGCCCTGCCGGATCGCTGGAGCGGGCGCACGGAAGTTATCGCCGAGCTTTGCCTCTCTGCTGCGGGCGCAGTTGAAAGCGCCGCGCTGGTGACGGGTTCGGGCGACAAGCGCATCGATGCGGCTTCGCTGGCCTCGCTGTCCAGGGCGCGGTTCGAGCCGGCGATGCGCGATGGACGCGCAGTGGCCGCCTGCAATCAGCGCATCACGCTGGAATTCAAATCTGCAAATTCCGGTTCCGCCAATCTCAGGCCGGGCGGTTCGCCGCCATGAGATAGCGCCGCACGACCTAACGATCGCCCCGTCTCGTCAACACAATGGAGGTCTCCATGTATGGAGCCATGAGAGAACGCGCGCTTGCTTCAACCCGGATGGCCGGCGGCGCAACCGCGCTGACC
>CAZGWV010000111.1:0-3048 GCA_964529555.1 uncultured Rhizobium sp. | reverse complement strand
ACGCTGGAGATCTGCCTCGATGCGGGCGGGCGGGTGACGTCCGCAAAGCTTGCGAACACCAGCGGGCATGACGTGCTGGATGAGGCTGCACTGAAATGGGTGCGGACGGCGAAGTTCACGCCTGCGAAGCTCGATGGCGTCGCGCAGGCCGTGTGCGGACACGCCGTTTCGTACGAATGGAATCTCAACGGTCGCCGCTGAAGAGTTGCCGCGATCGTGCGCCGACAGGTTTAAGCCTCGCCCCAGTAAGGCGAGGCGGCCGGCACGCCAGGACGCCCCACGTTCCGGCCGGCCATTCTGGCGCCCCTTCCCGCTATCCGGGGAAGGGGCGCATTTTCTTTTCAGCTCAGCGCGCGCCCTTCGCGCCGTCGATGACGCCGCGGCGGAGGCGGACCATGCCGCGGATCCAGCGGTCGTAATCGCCGGTCTTGCGCTGCATGTAGGTGGTGACCTGTTCGTGCGGCAGGATGAGGAAGCTCTCGGCGGCGAGGCCCTTCACGACGGCGTCGGCAACGTCTGAAGGCGCGAGGACTCCATCGACATTCTGCGAGCCGGCGGCGCCGCCGAGCATGGGCGTGTCGACGGCTTGCGGGCACAGGAGGGAAACGCCGATGCCGTTCTCGCGCGCGGCGATGGCGAGGTGTTCGCCGAAGCCGATGGCCGCGTGCTTGGTGGTTGAATAGACGGCCGAGCCGATCTGGCTGAGCAGGCCCGCCGCCGAGACCGTGTTGAGGAACCAGCCGGACTTGCGCGCGATCATGCCGGGCATGGCGTAGCGCGCGGCGTAGACGTGGGCCATCACGTTGACGTCCCAGGCGAGATCCCAGTGCTCGTTCGGCGGGGAGCCGGGATTGTCCATGTCCGGGTCGTGGCGCGAGATACCGGCGTTGGAGCAGAACAGGTCGATGCGGCCGAACTTGTCTTCGGCGGTGCGGACGATGGTCTGTACGTCTGCTTCGCGGGTGACGTCGGCCTGGAGGCCGATGCCGCCCGCCGATTTCGCAACGGCTTCGGCGCCGGCGCCGTTCATGTCGGCCACGATGAGCCCGGCTGCGCCTTCGCGGTGGAAGCGCTCGGCCAGCGCCTTGCCGATACCGCTTGCTCCGCCGGTTACGACGACGACCTTGCCTTTAACGTCCATGGATCATTCCGCCTTGTCTGTGTTGGGACGGACCATGCCAGAGCGGGTGGGATGCGCCAATGTTTTGCTTGGGGCATCGCGAGCCCGGCCCCTCGTGGTTCGACGGACGTTCGCCTGTCTGCGCAGGCGAACTGCTCACCATGAGGGTCCTCTCTCTACCAATGTAGTTGGAGCCCTCATGGTGAGCAGGCCCGAAGGGCCGTCCGTCGAACCACGAGGGCGGGACGGGGACTGGCGCTAGTTGCCTTCGCTCAGCGCCAGATTGACGATGGCGCGGGCCAGCGTTTCGCGGAGGGTTTCGGCGTCCTTGTCGGGCACGCCCGGCGCAACGCTGAGATTCACGACCGCAGGGGCGTTCGGGCAGGCCGCGTTCTTGCGGGCGGCGGCGGCCATGAGGCCGTCCATATTGCTGGCCGCGCCATTGACGGTGAGCGCGCCGCCCAGGCCATAGGCGACCGAGAGGCCCACGGAGTTGCAGGCGGCGGCTGTTTCGGGGCGGTAATCCGGCAGCTCCTTTTCGACATGGACGGCGGCCGGTGGCGGCTCTGTCGCGCAGGCGGCGAGCAGCAAGGCGCTGCTGGCAAGCATCGGGAAAGCGCGCATCGACAACTCCGGTTCTGCCCCGCGCAGACCATAGCGCGGGCTGGGGCGCTGTCGACCGGCGGGAGCGAATGTCTACGCTGCGCAACGATCGGATGATGGCCCGCGCGCGCATAAATTTTCAAACGTAAACGCCAAGCGGCACAAACTGCCGGCCGGAAAGTTCTGCTTCCGCGCAGCAACGCCGTTGATTTTGCGGGGCTCACGCGAGGCGAAGCGCGGAGCGCCGGGATTCATTTGCCGGTCATCCAACTTAACCACTCTTGAACGAGCCGCAGGCATTTTCGCGGGCATGATACAGCGTGAGTACACCTGGTCTTCGATCTTCGCGTGGGGGCTGACCCTCTCCGGCGCCGTGCTTGCCACGGGCGGCGCCATCGGCATGTTCTGGCCGCATCTCGACATCGGCTGGATGTGCGTTGTCGCCTTCGCGGGGATGATGGCGTTCGGCATCGGGCTGGTGAACTGCTCGGCCGCTGGCGCGCTGCAGGCGATCAAGCACCGCAAGCCCGATGGGCGTCAGGTGGAATGGGCCGTGCTGCTGCCGGCGCTGGCCTGCACGATCGGCTTCGTGTTCGCGACCAATGTGGGCGTCCACATGGGCTGGGAGATCGTGATCGCCAACGCGCCGGCGGACACCAAGCTGCCGCCGGCGGTGGTGGTGGATGCGGTGTTCTACATCTTCGCTTTCGCCAAACCCGCGATGGCCTGGATCGTCGAGGGCCGTAAGGCGATGGACGCCGAGGCCAACGCCGCCCTGCGCGCCAAACGCCGCCAGGAAGCCGACGACATGGCCGAGGCCGAAATGATCCGCGCGGAGTTTGCCCGCGCTGGCGCGGCGATGGCGCAGGCCGCGCAGACCGCTGAAGCAGCCGCCGAGACCGCCGCCACGGACGCGCCGAAAGCCGTGGCCGGGCCCGTGACGCAGGACGCCGCCCCGGCGGCGGAAGCTCCGAAGGCCCGCACGCCCAAGGCGCGCCGCAAGCCGAAGACCATCGAGGAACAGCGCGCCGCCGCGATGAAGGCCGCCGAACGCCGCTTCGCCTCTTTCCGCGACCAGCACATGGGCCGCGTGCACGACATCGAGCAGGCCCGCATGGACCAGTCGATCACGCCGCTGCAGATCGCCCGCGCCTGCGACACGCTGATCGCGCGCGGCGAAAAGCCGAACCTGCGCCGCGTGGCGGAGATCATGGGCGTCTCGCAAGTGCGCATCGAGAAGAGCTGGCCGGCGGGCGTGCCGCTGGATGGCACGGGCGAGTTCCGGGCGGCTTGATCTCGGCTTGGGGCACATCCTTCGAGACGAT
>CAZGWV010000110.1:0-11546 GCA_964529555.1 uncultured Rhizobium sp. | reverse complement strand
AACGCAAGTAGGGGAGGTGGATCGGCGCGAAGCGCCGAGACGGAGGGGGTTTCTCGGTAGGCGCTTACCTCTCAACGAACACGGTTGATGCGGGGTTAGGTACGTAAATGTCTGGCGCTGCGGATGCGCGCTAAGGATGTTGCGGAGACGCCCGTAAACCTTTGCGAAGCTCGGCGGCGTATGGGTTTTGTGCGCGCCGGCGCAGACCTTGATTCACGTTCACGCTTCTCAACGCGATCGGTTGAATTTCACCGGCCTGTCTAAGCCCGCATAAAATCGCTGCCTACAGCATCGGGATAACTGCGCCGCATCAGGGCTGGCGGCGGCAGGCCGGGAGAGGGCTATGACGGACGGGGTTCGCGTTCTGGTGTTTGCGTCCCAGAAGGGCGGGTCGGGGAAGACGACCCTGTCTGGCCACATCGCGGTCGAGGCGGAGCGGACGGGCGATGGGCCTGTCGCGCTGATCGATACGGACCCGCAGGGGTCGCTGGCGAAATGGTGGAATGCGCGGGCGGCGTCTACGCCGGCGTTTGCGCAGGCGTCGCTCGATGAACTGGATGCGTGTCTCGATCACCTGAAGGCGGTGGGGTTCAAGCTGATCGTCATCGATACGCCGCCGGCGGTGACGCAGACGATTGCTCATGTGGTGAAGCGCGCTGATCTGGTGGTGGTGCCGACGCGGCCCAGCCCGCATGACCTGCGCGCTGTGGGGCCGACGGTGGACATTGCGGACACGCTGAACAAGCCGCTGGTGTTCGTGGTGAACTCGGCGACGGCGCGGGCGCGGATCACGTCGGAGACGGCGGTGGCGCTGTCGCAGCATGGCGTGGTGGCGCCGGTGACGCTGCACCATCGCGTGGACTTTGCGGCGTCGATGATCGACGGGCGCACGGTGGGCGATATCCAGCCGGAGTCGAAATCAGCGCAGGAGATTGCGGCGCTGTGGATGTATCTGCGCGGGCGCCTGGCGAAGCTTTATGGCGGGATGGATGCGCACTGGGCCGAGAAGGCGCGGGCGGATTTCTCGACGGCTGTGCTGACGCCGGAAGGGCCGATGCTGGGGGCGGCGGCGGCGAGCGCGGAAGACGACGAGGACTGGGACGCGGACATGCCCGCGTGGGCGAGCCTTGCGGTCGCCAATGCGACGGGCGCGCGGCGTCGGGCGTCCGATCCTGCGCCGCGGGGCAGTGCTGTCGCGGCGGCCCACAAGGCGGCGACGGCCGTGCTTGAGCCGCCGGAGGAGCGTAGCCAGCTCGATCGCAGGCGTTCGGACAGGGGACCGCCGCCCGGCCAGCCCGACAGGCGTCAGGCCCGCGTGTTCGGCCGGCGGCCGACGCACTGAGGCGCAGCGCGATGGCCAACCAGTTTGCATCCCTGAGCGCCAGCCTGCTCGCCCGGAAGGGCGAGGCCAAGCCCTCGCAGGAACCCGTATTCGGATCGAAGCCGTGGCAGCCGCCGGTGGTTCCGGCGCAGCAGCCTCAGCCCCGGCCGCCTGTCGCGCCACTTTCGGCTGCTGCGGCTTCGATGCCAGTGGCGGCGCCTGCTCCTGTCGCCGCGCTGACGTCTGCCGCGCTTGCGCCGGCGGAAGCGAAGGTGAGGCTGAGCGAGGTGGACGCGGTGTGGCCGACGCCGAAGCCGGTTCATACGGTCGAGGTCGACGAGGCGGGATGGCGGCCGGCGCGCGATGTTCAGCCGGCGACGCCGGTGAATCCGAATGCGCCGGTGAAGACGACGATCCGCCTGACGCATGCGCAGGTGCGGGCGGTGAAGCTGGCGGCGCTGCTGCTGGACCGTCCGCAGCAGGAGATCGTGACGGCGGGGCTGATCGGCCGGCTGGAGGCGATTGCGTGTTCGGACCTTGCGAACTGCAATTGCTTCAAGGCGGTGATGGAGGGGCTGAAACTGCCGGAGCCGGCGGCGGAGTTGCCGCTGGCTTATTAGGGGCTGCGGGACGGGTGGGGCGTTGAATGCATCCTTCGAGACGATCGTCGCTTTGCGACGATCCCTCAGGATGAGGTTGATGGGTGTTCAGGCATTCGAGAAGCAACCGCTCTCATCCTGAGGGATCGTCGAAGGCGATCGTCTCGAAGGATGTGTGTGTGGCTCGACTAGCCTTCCAGCTCTTCCGCCTTGCACAGCGTGATCGTAAGGCCCTTGGGCAGGCGCGTGGTCGCGTCGCCGCAGGCGGTGTTCAGCTGGTTCTGGGTGAGGTCGCGGGCGGTGGAGAGGTCTGCGCCGGAGAGATTGGCGTTGGAGAGGTTGGCGGAGGCGAAGCTTGAGCCGCCGAACCAGCCGCCGACGAGGACGGCGTCCTGGAAATTGACGTTGGTGAAGTCTGCGTCTTCCGCGCGGATGCCGAAGGCGTTGACGATGGACATATCGGCGCCGGCGAATTTGGTGCGGTCGAAGGTGGAGAGGCTGAGATCGGCCTGGCGGATGCGGGCGCCGGCAAGGTCGCGGCCGGTGAGTTCCTTGTAGGACAGATCGACCTGGAAGAGGTCGCAGCCGGGGCAGGCGGTGTCGCCGTCAATGAGGCGCTGGGCCGTGGCCTGGCGGGCGATCGCATTCTGTTCTGGCGTCTGGGCAAAGGCCGAAAGACCCATCGCGAAGATGGCGGCGACAGCGATCAGAATGCGAGCGATCATTTAAGCCAAGGCGGACAAGCTCATCAGGCCAATAGCGACCACGGCGATGAAGATGCGCTGTGCCATTCAAGTCCCGTTCCATGCTTATGCGGGTCTTCAGTCTCCCGCGACCTCAGCAACGTCTGCGCCAAGGAAAGGTTCAATCGCGGCGGATTGCTGGCGGCAATCTGTGCAACTGAGGGTCGTCCGATTATAGAAATGTAAGAATTGCGAAATCCCGTTACCGAATTCCAAACGCGGCGGCGTTCGGGCCGGGCGGCGCGAAATAATACAGAACGAGCGCCCGTCAACCCGGCAGAATTTGCCTGGCTGTTGCACGGGGATGGGGCTGCGATCGCCTCAGGCCGTCTGCACTGTGGCGCCGCAGGCTTCGCAGAGGGCGACGCCGTCGTCCGGGCGTAGCGTGAAGTGGCCGCAGGCGGGGCAGGCGTCCGAGAGGTAGTCGGGGTTGCGCTGGGGCGGCGTGGGCGGGTCTTCGGCTTCTTCCAGGCGGTCGGCGACGCGGCGGGCGGTGAAGGGGACGATGTTGTCGGGCAGGACGCCGCGGCTGAAGCCCTTGGAGATCAATTGTTCGGGGCGCATGGCCTGGACGGGGACGGTGGGCTCCTCGCCTTCGCGGGCGCCGCTGCCGAGGCCGTCATGGCTGACATTGTCGATCTCGGCGAGATCGTCGCGGCCGAGATAGGACACGGCGAGTTCGCGGAAGATGTAGTCGAGGATGGATGTCGCCTTGCGGATCGAGTCGTTGCCGGTGACTTCGCCGGCGGGCTCGAAGCGGGTGAAGACGAAGGCGTCGACGAACTCTTCGAGCGGGACGCCGTATTGCAGGCCGATCGAGACCGCGATGGCGAAATTGTTCATCAGCGAGCGGAAGGCGGCGCCTTCCTTGTGCATGTCGATGAAGATTTCGCCGAGTTCGCCGTCGTCGAATTCGCCGGTGTGCAGGTAGACCTTGTGGCCGCCCACGGTGGCTTTCTGGATGTAGCCCTTGCGGCGATCCGGCAGGCGGCGGCGTTCGGCGAAGACGATCTCGTCGTGCGGTTCGGAGGCGGCGGGCGGCGGGGTGAAGCGTTCGAAGCTCTGCGCCTGGATTTCGTTGGCGACGGGCGCGCGGGCGCGGCGGCGGGCCTCGGCGATGCGTTGCTGGAGTTCGGCGTCCACGGCGGGGCGGCCGGGATCGATGCGGACGCCGAGGCCGGCGGACATGGCGGCGCGGGTGGAGGCGTGGACGACCATGCGCGTGGCGTCGCCCTGATCGCCGGGACTGACGGTGACGACGGGCGGGCGGGCGAGCGCGGGGGCGATGGCTTTCGCAAAGCGCACGCGGGCTTCGGGCGTGACGCCATCCGCGCGGGCGAGGATGCGGGCGAGCGGGGATTTGGGATTGGAGACGGGGCGGCGGCGGCCCTGCACGGCGACGCGGGCTTCATCGACCTCGCGGGCGGAGATGCCGAGGGCGCGCAGGAGGGCTTCGCCGTCGGTGTCGTAGGCTTCGGGGTCGAGGCCGAGGCGTTTGCGGATGACATCGTCGCCGACGACCCAGCGCGAGAAGGCTGCGGCGAGGCTAAGCCCTTCTTTCAGGGCCTGTTCGATGCGGTCGAGCGCGTCTTCGGGCAGGCCGCGGGATTCGAGGCGGTGGCGTTCGAGGCCGTCGATCTGGTCGAGGGTGCGGGCGCCGAGGATGCGCAGGCGCACGTCTTCCGCCTCGGTCTTGCTGGCGACGACGCCGAGGGCGGCGTTGACGCATTCGGAGAGTTGCGGGGTCTGTTCGTCTTCCTGTGCGAGGAGGAGATCGACGGGATCGGCGCCGCTGCTTTCCGCGGACAGCCAGAGGATGGCGGCGGGAAGCGTGTGTTCGGCGGCGACGGCGCCGGCGGCTTGTTTGGCGATGGTGCAGAGTTCGGCGGCGGCTTTCGTGCCGTCCTCGCTGTCGTAGGCGAGGCCGAGCGACATGATGGCGGCGGCGAGGCCCGCGAGATGCACGACGCAATCGGGCGAGACGGTGCGGAGCGCTGTGAGGTCTGCGCGGAGGAGGTCGCGGTCGTGAGCGGCGGCGTAGCGGGCGAGGTTGATGGCGACGCTGGGGGCTGCGGGCTGGGCGAGTGCGGCGCCGAGCGAGACCTGCACGCCGAGGCGGGTGCGGCTGACGCGATCGATGGCGGCGGCGACGTCGTTGGCGTCGATGCCGGTCCAGGCGGGGATGGCGTAGGACTGGCGACCGGGCTCGCGCGCGCCGGTGGCCTGACGGCGGAGCGTGATGGCGGCGGCGCGGGGGCCGCCGGGCGTGCAGAGTGCGATCTCGACAAGTTCGGCGTCGGCCCCGGCGCGGAAGGCGTCGATGAGGGCGGAGGTGGTGGGGCGGCCCTGCTCGTCGGTTTCGATGGTGAGGGCTTCGAGCGCATCGGCCACGGCGACGAAGGCCTGCGTGGCGACCGCGCGGGCGGAGGCGAGGGCGGCTGCGTCGTTGAGGGCGGGGAGAAGCTGGCCGGGGTCGAGGCTGGCGGTCTGGGCCGGGAGAATGCAGGAGGCGGGGGCGAGCGGCGTGATGCGGCGGGCGCGGATGGCCTCGCACAGCGTTTCGGCGGCTTCGGATTCACCGCCGAGAACTTTCAGGGCGGCGAGGTGGGCGTTGACCTGTCGCGCGGGCGGGGCCTCGCCATCGGCGTGCGCGAGCAGCGTCGCGCCGGTTTCCAGCGCCTTGGCCAGATGGCGGTTGGCGGACTTTGCTTTCGTCTCGGCCATGAGGGCCTCCGGCTGGGCGGCTGTGAGACAGCCATGCGGCAGTATGGGGCGGATTCGAGCGCGAATCGGCCACATGATGGTGTGCTTCGGGCTTGCCTGCCCACAGGAAATTGTCGCACAGCCAAGGCTGTCGCCGCGCTGGACCCATTTGTTCGCGGGCGCCATATTCGCGCCGCCGTACTGGCGCCTATCTAACTGAAATCCCGCCTATCTGCAGGCCATGTGGGGACCTTGATGCTGAAGTCGATCTTCACCTGGTGGAACGGCGCCACGATTGGCGCCCGCTTCGACATCGGCCGCCGCGCCGCCTATGTCGGCAAGGACGATCAGGGCAACAAATACTACGAAGAGAAGAAACCCAGCCTGGAAGGCCGCAAGCGTCGCTATGTGATCTATCAGGGCTATGCGGAGCCTTCCAAGATACCGGCCGAATGGCATGGCTGGCTGCACCACACCTTCGACAAGCCGCCAACCGTGGACCCGCTGCCGACCAAGCCGTGGGAAAAGCCCCACAAGCCCAACCTGACCGGAACGCCGGGCGCGTATCGCCCCCAAGGCAGCCTTGCCGAGGGCGGACAGCGGGCCAGGAGCTCCGGCGATTATGAGTCCTGGACGCCCTGATGCGCGAATCGCTTTTTGAAACACTGGTCGGCCTGGCAGTCGTCCTCGTGGCGGGGTTCTTCCTCGTCTATTCGCTGTCGCAGCGGTCTGACGCGGCGACGGGGGACAGCTATCAGTTGCTCGCGAAGTTCCCGCGCGCCGATGCGATTGCGCCGGGCACGGATGTGCGGCTGGCGGGCGTGAAGGTCGGCTCGGTGACCGATGTGAAGGTGAACCCCGAGACGCTGCGCGCCGAAGTGAAGCTGACGGTGAGCCGCGCGCTCGCCTTGCCGCTGGATTCGGCGGTGCAGATCCAGGCCGATGGCCTGCTGGGCGGCAACTATATCTTCATCGCGCCGGGCGGCGACCCGGACAACATGCCGACCGATGGGTCGGGCGTGTTCGAGTATTCGACCGGCAGCGTGGATATCCTGCGCCTGCTGATCGATGCCGTGAGTGCGGCGGGCGGCGGCGGGGGCGATAGCGGCGGGGCCGTGGAGACAACGCCATGACGATCCGTGGGTTTGCGGCTGCTGTCGCAGCGTTGATGCTGGTGTTCGCGCCGGCCGCCTCGGCGCAGGATACGAGCGGGACATCGATGCAGTCGTTCCCGGCCGTGAAGCTGCGGGCGCTGGACAAGATCACGGGCAATTCGCGCGATCTCAGCGCGAAGGTGGGCGACTCCCTGTCGTTCGGCCGGCTGCGCGTGACGGTGCGGGCGTGCTATCAGGCCGATCCGCGCGAGACGCCGGAGTCGGCGGCTTTCCTCGAAATCCGCTCGACAACGCCGGCGGAGAAACAGCCGGTTTCCGGCCCGGCGGATACATCCTCGCGGGTGAGCAAGGGCCCGCAGCCGATCGGGCCGGACGGGCTGCTGTTCTCGGGCTGGATGTATGCGTCGAGCCCCGGTCTCAACGCGCTGGAACACCCGACCTACGACGTCTGGGTTATCAGCTGCAGCGCTTCCTGACCTGATATCGGCTCCGCCGGAAATGTCGCTTCGACCTGCAGCGCCGCGCGCAGCAGGACGTGGAAGTCGTCGCGGGCCATTTCGTGCACGCCGAATGTCTGCAGGTGGGCGGTGACGAACTGCGTGTCGAGCAGGGTGTAGCCGCCGCGATTGAGGCGGGCGACGAGATTTACCAGCGCGACTTTCGAGGCGTCGGTCTCGCGCGAGAACATGCTTTCACCGAAGAAGGCGCCTTGCAGGCTTACGCCGTAGAGGCCGCCGACGAGCTGATCGTTACGCCATGCCTCGACGCTGTGGGCGTGGCCGAGACGATGGAGCGCGCTGTAGAGGTTGAGGATCGGGGAGTTGATCCAGGTGCTGGGGCGGTCTGGCGCGGCTTCGGCGCAGAGCTGCATCACGCGCGAGAAGGCGGTGTTCACGCGGATTTCGAAGATGTCCTGGCGGACGGTCTTGCGGAGGCTGCGGGAAATGTGGAGGGCGTTGAGGGGGAGAATGCCGCGCAGGTCGGGGTCGACGAGGAAGAGGCGCGGGTCGTCGTGCGCGTCGGCCATGGGGAAGACGCCGCGGCGGTAGCAGTCGAGGAGTTCGTCGGGACCGAAGACGCGGGACATGCGCGGGATTGTTGCGGGATGCGTGCGGGGTGGCAAGCGGGGGCGTGCTGCTGGGCGAATAACGCATCCTTCGAGACGATCGGCGCGTTGCGCCGATCCCTCAGGATGAGGCCGGCGGGCGCCAAGACGCAGCAAAGCGTGCAGACCTCATCCTGAGGGATCGCCGAAGGCGATCGTCTCGAAGGATGTGTTCAGCTCACCGGACGGCCAGCGCCTACTTCTTCATCCCGAGGAATTTCTCGAGCCAGTGGATGTCGTAGTCGCCTTTGGCGACGTCTTCATTGGCGGCGAGGCGGCGGTGGAGCGGGAGGGTTGTTTCGACGCCGGCGACGACGGTTTCATCGAGCGCGCGGCGCAGGCGGGTCAAGGCTTCCTTGCGCGTGGGTGCGTGGACGATGAGCTTGCCGATCAAGCTGTCGTAGTGCGGCGGCACGCGATAGCCGGCGTAGGCCGCGCTATCGAGGCGGACGCCGAGGCCGCCGGGGGCGTGGAAGTCCGCGATCAGGCCGGGGGACGGTGCGAAGGTTTCGGCGTTTTCGGCGTTGATGCGGCATTCGATGGCGTGGCCGTGGAAGAGGACTTCCTTCTGCGTCAGCGAGAGCTTCTCGCCAGCCGCGATGCGGATCTGTTCCTGCACGAGATCGACGTCGGTGATCATCTCGGTGACCGGGTGTTCGACCTGGAGGCGGGTGTTCATCTCGATGAAGTAGAACTCGCCATTTTCGTAGAGAAATTCGATGGTGCCGACGCCGAGATAGCCGAGCTTCTTGATGGCGGCGGTGACGGTCTTGCCGATGGCGGCGCGGGCTGCGTCGCCGATGACGGGCGAGGGGGCTTCCTCGAACACCTTCTGGTGGCGGCGTTGCAGCGAGCAGTCGCGCTCGCCCAGGTGGATGACGTTGCCGTGGCTGTCGGCGACGACCTGGATCTCGATATGGCGCGGCTTCTGGAGATATTTCTCCATGTAGACGGCGTCGTTGCCGAAGGCGGTCTTGGCTTCGGTGCGCGCCGTGGTGAAGGCGAGTTCGAGGTCTTCGGGCGTGTGGGCGACCTTCATGCCGCGGCCGCCGCCGCCGGCGGTGGCCTTGATGAGGACGGGATAGCCGATGCGCGCGGCGTTGGCCTTGGCGCTTTCGAGGCCGGGGACTTCGCCATCGGAGCCGGGGACGACGGGGACGCCGGCGGTCTGGATCGCGTCCTTCGCCGTGATCTTGTCGCCCATCATGCGGATGTGTTCGGGCTTGGGCCCGATGAAGGTGATGCCGGACTTCTCGACAATCTCGGCGAATTTGGCGTTCTCGGAGAGGAAGCCGTAGCCGGGATGGATCGCCTGCGCGCCGGTGATCTTGGCGGCGGTGATGATGGCGGGGATGTTCAGGTAGGATTTGGGCGAGGGCGCGGGGCCGACGCAGACGCTTTCATCCGCGAGGCGGACGTGCATGGCGTTGCGGTCCGCCTCGGAGTGGATGGCGACCGTGGAGATGCCCATCTCCTTACAGGCACGGTGGACGCGGAGAGCGATCTCGCCACGGTTCGCGATCAGGATTTTCTCGAACATCGCGCTACTCGATGACGATGAGAGGTTCGCCGAACTCGACCGGCTGCTGGTTGTCGACCAGGATTTGCGTGACCTTACCGCTGCGCGGGGCGGTGACCGGGTTGAACGTCTTCATCGCTTCGATCAGCAGGAGCGTCTGTCCGCCGCTGACCAGGTCGCCGACGTTGACGAATTTCTTCGCGCCTTCCTCGGCCTGGAGATAGACGGTGCCGACCATGGGCGATTTCACGGCGCCGGGGTGATCGCGGAGGGAAGCGGCGGCGGGCGCGGCGGCAGCCGGTGCAGCCGCAGCGGCGGCGGGCGCAGGCGCGGCTGCGACCGGGGCGGGCGCGTAGGCGACGTGGGCGGCGGCGGGCTTCACGACCTTGATGCGCGTGCCGGCCTGCTCGATCTCGATCTCGCCGAGATCGGCTTCGCGCAGGATGGCGGCGAGTTCCCGGATCAGTCCGGTGTCGAACCTGCCATTCTTGTCGGAAGGCTTCTCGGCCATGAGGGTCAGTCTTTCTTGCTTGCGGCGAGGGCGACCGCCGCCTCAATGGCGAGGCGATAACCCAGGGGACCAAAGCCGGCGACGACGCCGGAGGCGGCAGGGGACACCAGGCTCCTGTGCCTGAAGTCTTCCCGATTGCCGGGATTGCTGAGATGCACTTCCACGACCGGAATGGTCAACACCTTCAAGGCGTCGTGGAGGGCGACGGAGGTATGTGTGTAGCCGCCCGCGTTTATGACCACGGCGGCGGCCTGTCTACGTGCTTCCTGCACCCAATCCACAAGCTCGCCTTCGTGGTTTGACTGGCGGAATACGACGGTGGCCCCAAGGGGCGCGGCGACTGTCTGCGACAGCTTTTCAAGGTCGGCGAGCGTGGCCGTTCCGTAAATGGCCGGCTCGCGCTCACCCAGGAGGTTGAGGTTGGGGCCGTTCAGGACGTAGATGGTCAGGCTCATGCGAGACGCCTAGATGAGATCGGTTCGCAACGCGGCCCCCTCCGCGCGGCGAGGAATGAATAGGCGAATCCCGAGCGGGATCAAATGCCTGAGACGATGAAATGCCCGAGAATGGCCAATGAAGCTCTTTCTGAACGGCGAGGCGGCGGAAACGCCTGACGGGACGACGGTTTCGGCGTTTCTGGAGCAACTCGGCCTGCCGCAGAAAGGCGTGGCCGTGGAGCGGAACCGAGAGATCGTTCCGAAGTCGGCTTATGCGGATACCCGGCTGGCCGAGGGGGACAGGATCGAGATCGTGCAGTTTGTTGGGGGTGGGTGATGGGGCCGGCAACCTTGCCTAGCCAGCTTGCCTGCCCCACCTTGCTGGCATGATCGACTGGTCCCAATGCGCCGCTGTCGAGCGCCTGCCTGGCAAGGTTGGCGGCGTCTGGCTGTTCAAGGGGACGCGCGTTCCCGTGAAGGCCCTGTTCGAGAACATCGAGGGCGGCGCCACGGTTGACGAATTCCTGAACTGGTTCGCCGGTGTTGAGCGCTCCCAGGTGGAAGCCGTGCTGGAGTATGCCCAGCGCAGCCTTGAGACGGCTTAGGCCAGGTGAAAATTCTCTTCGATCAGGGCACGCCAGTTCCGCTTCGGCAGGCGTTGGCAGGCGCTGCAGAATGTTGAGTTGTCGATCCCGACGGCGTAGGACGCCTTCATGGCCAACACGGACGACAAACTCATCATTGCCGGCAAAGCATTCACCTCGCGCCTCATCGTGGGGACGGGGAAATACGCAACCTACGCGCAGAACGCGGAGGCTGCTGAGGCCGCCGGCGCGGAGATTGTGACTGTCGCGTTGCGGCGCGTGAATGTGATGGACAAGGGGGCGGACCGGCTGATCGATCATCTCGATCCGAAGCGGTTCACCTATCTGCCGAATACGGCGGGGTGTTTCACGGGCGAGGACGCGGTGCGCACGCTGCGGCTGGCGCGCGAGGCTGGCGGGTGGAGCCTTGTGAAGCTGGAGGTGTTGTCGAACACGGCGCATCTTTATCCAGACATGATCGAGACGCTGCGCGCGACCGAGATGCTGGTGAAGGATGGCTTCGACGTGATGGTGTATTGCACCGATGACGTCGTGTTTGCGAAGCGGCTGGAAGAGGCGGGGGCCGCCGCGATCATGCCGGCGGCGTCGCCCATCGGGTCGGGGCTGGGCATCCAGAACCGCGTGAATATCAGGCTGATTGTCGAGCAAGCCAAAGTCCCGGTGCTGGTCGATGCGGGCGTGGGCACGGCGTCGGACGCCGCCATTGCGATGGAACTGGGGTGCGATGCGGTGATCGCGAACACGGCGATTGCGGCGGCGAAGGACCCTATCGGCATGGCGCGCGCGATGAAGCATGCGGTGATCGCGGGACGCGAGGCGTATCTGGCGGGGCGGATGGCGAAGAAGATGTATGCCGATCCGTCGAGCCCGCTGGGCGGGCTGATCTAG
>CAZGWV010000109.1:0-11607 GCA_964529555.1 uncultured Rhizobium sp. | reverse complement strand
CCGCCCCGTACTTAGGGGGCGGACAGGTGGGGGTCTCTTTCGGCGGGCGGGGCGCCTATTGGGCGCCGATCACGCCCAACCCTGCCGCGCTGGCGATCTGGAAGGTCAGGGTCGCGGCGAGATAGGCCAAGCCCACCAGATAGACGAACATGAAGCCCGTCCAGCGCCAGGAGTTGGTCTCGCGCTTCACGGTGGCCAGCGTCGCGAAGCATTGCGGCGCGTAGACGTACCAGGCCAGGAAAGCGAGGGCCATGGCGATGCTCCAGTCCATCTGGAGCGCGGCCAGGATGCCGGCTTCGTTCTCCTCGCCGCCGGAGACGGCGTAGATGGTGGCGAGGCCGCCGACGGCGACTTCGCGCGCGGCCATGCCGGGCACCAGCGCGATGACCATGGCGAGGTTGAAGCCGGTGGGCCCGAACAGCGGCATCAGCACGTTGCCGATCATGCCCGCGAAGCTGTCGCCCAGCTCGGGCGCGGTTCCTTCGGGCGTCTGCGGGAAGGTGACGAGGAACCAGAGCAGGACGGAGGTGGCGAAGATGATCGTGCCGGCGCGCTTGAGGAACGCCCACGCCTTGTCGGCGAGGCCGAAGATGTAGTCGCGCAGGACCGGCAGCTTGTAGGTGGGCAGTTCCATCACGAGGGGCTGGGTCGAGCCCCTGGTGGCGGTGCGCTTGAGCAGGAAGGCGACGAGGATCGCGCTGACGATGCCGGCCATGTAGAGGCCGAACAGAACGAGGCCCTGAAGGTTGAACGGGCCGACCAGCGTCTCGGGGATAAAGGCTGCGATCAGGAGCGTGTAGACCGGCAGGCGCGCCGAGCAGGTCATCAGCGGGGCGACCATGATGGTGGTGAGGCGGTCGCGCTCATTGTCGATGGTGCGGGCGGCCATGATGCCGGGGATGGCGCAGGCGAAGCTGGAGAGCAGCGGGATGAAGGCGCGGCCATTGAGGCCGATGCGCAGCATCAGCTCGTCCATCAGGAAGGCGGCGCGGGCCATATAGCCCGAGGCTTCCAGGAAGAGGATGAAGGCGAACAGGATCACGATCTGCGGCAGGAACACGACCACGGCGCCGACGCCGGCGATCATGCCATCGACCACGAGGGAGTGGAGCAGCTCGTTCTCTATCCCTGCTCCGGCCACTTCGCCGACCCAGCCGACGCCGGCTTCGATGGCGTCCATCAACGGGGTCGCCCAGGCGAACACGGCCTGGAACATGACGAACAGGACGCCCAGCAGGATCAGCAGCCCGGCGACGGGGTTCAGCAGGACGGCGTCCGCCTGGCGCGTGAAGCGGTTCATCGCCGGCTCGGTGATGGTCTCCGCGGCGATGCGGCGGGCTTCGCGCTGGAGGCCGGCCAGATCGTGCGAGGGCTCGACGGCGGTGATGGGTCTGGCGCTGGCCAGCACGGCGTCGATCCGGGCGATCAGCGCTTCGCGGCCGGCCTTGCGGGTGGCGCGGGTGGCGACGACGGGCACGCCGAGGATGGCGGAGAGTTTGGGAATATCGATCTTCACGCCGTCGCGTTCGGCAAGGTCGATCATGTTGAGGGAGACGATCACCGGCAGGCCCAGCGACTTCATTTGAAGAATGGTGTGCAGGTGGGTGCGCAGGTTGGCGGCGTCAGCGACGAGGATGAGGGCGTCGGGCGCAGGCTCGCCGCGTTTGCCCTGGATGGATTCAACGGCCACGCGCTCGTCGATGGAGCGGGCTTCGAGGCCGTAGATGCCGGGAAGATCGACCAGCGTGATGCTGGCGCCGCCGGGCGTGTCGAAGCGGCCCACGCGGGTTTCGACCGTGGTGCCGGCATAGTTCGCCGTCTTGGCCAGACCGCCGGTCAAGCCGTTGAACAGCGTGGTCTTGCCGCTGTTGGGCGCGCCGACGAGGGCGAGACGGAGGGATGTGGCGGACATCAGACTTGCTCCACCAGAACGAGGGCCGCTTCGGCCTTGCGCAGGGCGATCATGGTGCGGTTCAGACGGAAAGACAGCGGCACGCCGCCGAGCCAGCCTTTCGCCAGCAGTTCCACCTCGTCTCCCTCGGCGAAACCGACTTCACGAAGCTTGGCGATCAGCAGGGGATCGCCCTCGCCGAAGCCCGCCACGCGCGCAACGCGCCCACGGCTCAGGGTGTCCATGCGGATTGTCGAGGGAGAATTGAGCATGACGTCCTTGGGTTGAGAATTATTCTCATTACCAAGGCCGTGGCGCTGGGCAAGGGGATTCCGGGCGGCGGGGCGCTGTGTCGCCCCTGACAAGATTGCGAGTTCGGGGAGAGACTGGGCGATGACCGGCAACCGGGAGCGTCGAGACGGCCCCGTCCGCCCCGTACTTAGCGAGCGGACAGGTGGGGGGTCTGTCTCCACATTCGCCGCTCTCGCGAGCTGGCCCCTCAATCCACCTTCCTGATCCGTGTCCCGATTCCGCCGGTCACCGGCGAGCGATCCTTGAAATACGCCTCCAGCGCGTCGATATCGCCGCCCACGGTCACGCGGTTCGTGCCCGCCTTGAAGGTGGCGAACCCGTCGCCCCCATCCGCGAGGAAATTGTTGGTCACCACGCGATAGGTCGCGTCCGGCGCCAGCGCCACGCCGTCCAGCTTCATCGAGCCGGGCGCGATTTCGATCGGCTTGCCCTCGGGCTGCCGCCAGGCGAACTCGAAGCCTGCCGATACCTGCAGGATGTTGTTCCCCGTCGCCTGATATTGCTCGCGCAGGATCTTCTCGATCTGCGCCCCCGTCAGCGACAGCGCGACAAGATCGTTGCCGAACGGCTGCACGCTGAAGATGTCGTTATACGTCACCACGCCGCCATTCATCGGAATGTCGGAACGGATGCCGCCGGGGTTCATAAACGCGATCTGCGTGTCGCTCGCCTGCCTGTGCGCCGCCGCCAGCATGGCGTCGCCGATGATGTCGCCCAGCGCGCTCTCGCCGTGATTGTTGCGCGAGCGCGTGATCTCGCGCGTTGTGCGGCCCACCTCGCGCTGCATCAGCGGCTCGGCCAGCTTGCGATAGACGTCGATCATCGCCACCTGCGCGGGGTCTTCCGCATAGGTGTCCACGCCCACGATCAGGTCGCGCGCCGATGCGCCGATCACGTCGCCGCTCACGCGGTCGATCCGCATCGAGATATCGGTGATGCGCGTGCCATAGGCGCCCGCGCTGGTCACCAGCCGCCCGTCCACCGTGCAGATATAGATGCCATTGGTGTGCCCGGTGACGACCACGTCCACCGCCTTGTCGAAATTCGGCACGATGTCGGCGATGGCGCCCGAAAGCCCACGGCAATCGTCGCGCCCGCCCGTCGTGAAGCCGCCCTCATGGATCAGCACCACGATCGCCTCGATGCCTTCCGCCTGCAGCTTCGGCACCAGCGCGTTGACCGTCTCGGCCTCGTCCTCGAACCGGATGCCCACTTTCGCCGCCGGCGTGATCACATCGGGCGTGCCTTCGAGCGTCAGTCCGATGAAGCCCACCTTCACGCCGTCGAACTCGCGCACCGTGTAGGCCGGGAACAGCGTCTCGCCATTGTCGAGATAGGTGGATGCCGCAAGATATTCGAACGTCGCGCCCTCGAACGGCTTGGGCCCCTTGCAGCCATCCTTCGGATGGCATCCGCCATCCTGCATCCGCTTCAGCTCTTGCCAGCCCTCGTCGAACTCGTGATTGCCCACCGAGGTGATCGCAAGGCCCATCTGCGACAGCGACTCGATGGTCGGCTCGTCATGGAACAGGCTGGAGAGAAGCGGCGATGCGCCGATCAGATCGCCCGCCGCCACCATGATCGTATTGGGCCGCTGGCTCAGCTCGCGCACGGCGGTGGCGAGGCGCGGAGCGCCGCCCGCCGGCTTGGTCTCGCGCGCATTCGGATTGGCCCGGTCGATCACCGCCGCGCCGCGCGTGGGCGCATCGAGGTTCCCGTGGAAATCGTTGATCGCCAGCAGGTTCACCTCGACAATCGCCGAATTGACTGCTGCGGGCGAGGGCGCGGGCGCCGCCACGCAACCGCCAAGCGCCATCAGGACGCCGACCGACACAAGTCCGTTACGCATGCCAGACCCCTCATTGAACCACCGCCTTTAGGCGCGATCCGGGCGCATATGGCAAGCCGTCAGGTGGGCGCAGGCAATTCTACTGCGCCGGCCGCGCCGCGCCGAGGAACGCCGCCAGTTGCGCCAGCGCCGCTTTCTCGTCGTCGGCCAGCGCGGTGGGGGCGCAGCGCGGGTCGGTCTTCTGGATGGCGCGCGACATCACCGGCGTGATCGGGATCGGCAGGCAGCCATGCGTCTGCTCGCAGATCATGTCCCATTTCTCCGCCGCCGGCGCGTGGCATTCGAGGCAGTTGCCGCCGAACTGGTTCACCACCTGCGTCGTGCCGCGCACGCGGATCTTCGTCGGCTGGCCCGGCTTCACGTCCAGCTCGAAGAACTCCCAGTCATTCGTCGCCGCGTCGTATCCGGCGGGATGCTTCACCATCGCTTCGCCCGGCACCAGCTGCACGATGGAGCCGACCGGATACGGCGCGCCATCGGGCGCGCTCGCCGCCGCCACCGTCGCGTCGATATCGCCCAGCAGGTTGCCGACATAGAAACCGCGCACCGCCGTCATGTCGCGGATGCAGCCGAAATTCGCCTCGGTGATCTCCAGCGCCTTGGGTGTAGCTGCGGGCGCCGCCACGTCGGCGGCCATGCTGGCGACCGGCTCGGTCGGCGCCGCCGCACAGGCGGCGAGGGCGACGATAGCTGAAACTGCGAATGCGATGCGCATGTAAGGGGTCCCTCTCCCGGAGTGGCCAAGGGGTAAGGCGCATCGCCTCCAGCCGTCAAACCATGACGTTGGGCAAGGCATAAAGTTTTGTCGGAGTGTGACGGGTGAATGTGCAGGGGTCAGTCGCACAGCCCTGAAACGTCGAACCTGACCCCCACCTGTCCGCCCCCCTAAATACGGGGCGGGACCATGTTGCGCCAACTTACCTGACATTGAAGGGCGGTGATGGCCCCAGGGTTCCGCCCCGTACTTAGGGGGCGGACAGGTGGGGGTCTGTATCCGCGTTCGGTGTTGGTCCATTGTCCCCACACAAGCCGAGGTCTGACGGTGAAGAAGAAGACCGAACTCGAACGCGCCGAGGCCGAACTCACCGCCTTCGGCCTCGCCCTGCCGGAGACCCGCCTCGCGCCCGGCTGGGCCCCCACGCGCGCGCTCAATTTTCGGAAGAAGACCTTCTTCATCTTCGGCGACAGGAAGGAGCCGCCGGGCTGCCTCACCCTGATTATGAAGCTGCCCGTTTCCGCCGAAATGGTGCGGGAGCTTCCGTTCGTCATGGAAAGCAAGGGGTGGTTCCTGCAACACGACTGGGTGATCATGCGCTTTGGCCCCGACAATCCGATCCAGCCTGAAATCGAGGCCCTGAAGGGCTGGATGGTCCAGAGCTTCTGCGCCGTCGCCCCGAAGAAGATCGCCCGCGACGTCGAAGCCCGCCTGCGCGGCGATTGAGATATTGACGACTATACGGCCAAGCCGTATATACCTGCATGCACACGGTTGTGGAAACGCACAGCTACCTGATCGATGCAAAAGCGGCCGGGCTCGACGAAGCTGATCGCATGCGGATCGTGAACTACATCGCGGAGAACCCGACCGCCGGAAAGGAAATCGGCAGCGGCATCCGCAAGGTCCGCATCGCGCGCGAGGGCGGCGGCAAGAGCGGCGGATATCGTATCCTTACCGGATACTTTGCCGGCGATCCGCGCGTGTTTCTGCTGATCGTCTTTGCGAAGAACGAGAAGGACAACATTTCCAGGGCTGAAGCAAAAGCGTTGGCCGACGAGGTTGCCGCTATCAAGGCGACGATCAAGGAGCAGGGAAAGCGGTTATGAGCAGGAAGGCGAAAGTCAGGCCGACGCCGGGCCAGCGGGCGCTGGCGGCGCTCAAGGAAGTCCATATCCACGTTCGCGGCGAGGCGGTGGCTGGTGCGGTCGAGCATGCGCCCGTCGATGTGAAGGCCATTCGGAAGAAGACGGGACTCTCGCAGGACGCTTTCGCCACGGCTTTCGGCCTCAGCGCGGCGACCCTTCGCGACTGGGAACAAAGCCGCAAGGCGCCGGAGCGCACGGCGCAACTCTATCTCCGGCTGATCGATGCCGATCCCGAATTCGTGAAGCGGACTGTCGCCGCTGCCTGACCACAGCCAAACGCCCTTGCGCTCGCCCCCCAAAACCTGAAGGTCTGGGTTCGAAGCCGGTATGTCCGGGAGGAATGATGAGACTGCTGAAAAACCTCACCCTGTTGCTGGGCGGCGTTGCGCTTGCGATGGGCCTCGGCGCCGCCGCGCTGGTCGCCACGGCCCAGAATCCCGTGCAGACCCCCCGGAACAATCAGGGCGGCCACACGATCCGCGTCAACCAGCCTCCCGCCGAACTCAGCGGCTGGCCGCGCGACCGGGGAGATCTTCCGCACGATCAGGACTACCGCCTCGGCCAGCTGGCCAACGGCATGCGCTATCTCATTCTCCCGAACCAGACGCCGCCGGGCCAGGTCGCCATGCGCCTGCTGATCGACGCGGGCTCGATGCAGGAGCGTCCGGGCGAGGAGGGCGTCGCCCACTTCCTCGAACACCTCGCCTTCCGCGGCACGACGAAATATCCCGACGGAGACGTCCAGCGCGTCCTCGAAGGCATCGGCCTGCAGATGGCGGCGGACGTCAACGCCTCCACCGGCCCCGCCACCACCACCTTCATCATCGACTTGCCGCGCAACGACCAGAACTCTCTCGACACCGGCCTCAGCGTGATGCGCGAGCTGGTCACCTCGATGCTGATCGAGCCCGACAAGGTCGACGCCGAACGCGGCGTCGTGCTGGCCGAGGAACGCTCGCGCGCCGGTCCCGCGCTCGAAGCCAGCCGCGCCTTCCTCCAGCTCCAGCTCGGCGATCACCCCTATGGCCGCTCCCCCATCGGCCTGCGCTCCGTCATCGAGACGGTGACGCCCGAAACCATTCGCGGTTTCTACGACGCCTTCTATCGCCCCGAGCGCGCCACCCTCATCGTCGTCGGCGATGTCGGCGTCGATTCGCTCACCGCCGCCATCGGCGCCGCCTTTGCCGACTGGCGTGGCCGCGGCGAGCCGGGCAAGGATCCCGAGCCGATCACGGTCAAACCGCCATCGCCCGATGTCTCGATGATCGTCACCGCCGGCGCCACCGACACCAACCTGATGCTCCGCTGGTTCGAGCCCTATGTGGAGCGTCCGCCCACCAGGGCCGAACGCCGCCGCATGCTGGTCGACCAGCTGGCCAGCGGCATCGTCGCGCGCCGCATGCAGGGGATCAACGAAGCCGCCGGCAAGCCCGCCGCCCGCATCGGCAACGCATCCGCCGCCGCCATCCCCGATGTCTGGCGCGGCCAGATCGCCACCACGGTCGGCGTCACCGATCCGTTCAAGGCGCTCGACGTCATGGTCCGCGCCCACCGCCAGGCGGTCGAGTTCGGCGTCACGCAGGACGAGCTGGACGAACAGCGCACCCTCGTCATCGACGCGACCAGGCGCGAGGCCGAACGCGGCCGCACCGGCACCTCCGTCGCCCAGGTCGAGATCGCAGCCGACATGGTCTCGTCCGACCTGCCGTTCGTCTCGCTCCAGCAGGCCTACGCCATCCTGCTCGAACAGGCGCCCACGGTCACGCTGGCCGAGGTCAACGCCTCGCTCAAGACGCGCTTCCGCGAAACGCCCGATCTGCTCTATCGCGGCAGCGCGCCGCCGCCGGGCGGCGAGGCCGCGCTGCGCGCCGCCTTCCAGACTGCGATGGCGGCCGAGATCACGGCCTACGTCCCCGAAGCCGTGAAGCCCTGGCCCTATGCCAGCTTCGGCACGCCGGGCGTCGTCGCCACGCGCGAATACGTCGCCGATCTCGATGTCACGAAAGTCGTTTTCGAGAACGGCGTGAAGCTTACCGTCAAGCCGATGCCGTCCAACAAGGATCTGGTGAACATCCGCGTCCGCATCGGCGGCGGCCGTCTGCAGATGCCGCTCCACGTCATCGACGCATCCGACATGGGCCTGTCGCTGTGGTCGTCGGGCGGTCTTGGCAAGCTCACCGTCGCCGAGCAGGCGCGCACGCTCGCCGGCAAGCGCGTCGGCGTTGTCGCCCGCACGCTGGACGACGCCTATTCGCTCGAGAACTTCAACATCACCCCGCGCGACGAGTTCGGCCTCCAGATGGAGCTGATGACCGCCATGCTCAGCGACCCGGCCTATCGCGCCGACGACTGGGCCACATGGATGGCGCAGGCCGACGCCTCCGACGCCTCCATGCTGATGACGCCCTCGGGCGTGCTCGACCGCGAACTCGATCGCCTCGTCCACGATGGCGACCTGCGCTGGACCATCAACAACAAGGCGCTGCGCGATACGTGGAAGCCGGAAGACTCGGTGAAGTACATCAAGCCGATCGTCGACAACTCCCCGATCGAAGTGATCGTCGTCGGCGACATCCGTCCCGACGCCGTGATCGCCGAAGTCGCGCGCACGATGGGCGCCTTGCCTCCGCGCCCGCCCTTCAAGGAGCCCGGCAACTGGCGCGACGTGAACTTCCCCAAGCCGGGAACCGCGACGCTCCCGCACGAAGGCCGCGCCGACCAGGGCTATGCCCTCATCGGCTGGCCCACCTTCCAGGGCGCCTTCAAGTCGATCCGCGAGGAGCGCATCGGTTACGTCCTCGGCCAGATGCTGCGCGACAACGCCACGCGCAAATTCCGCTCCGAGGGCGGCGCCACATATTCCCCGATGGAGATCGTGGACTTCCCCACCTTCCTGCCGGACTATGGCTACATCGCCGTGGCGGTCGAAGCCCCGCCCGAACTGATCGACGATGTGCAGGACGAGATCCAGCGCATCGCCACCACGCTCGCCACCACGCCGCAAGACGCACGCGAAATCGCCCGCGTCGTGCAGCCGAAGATCGAGCAGTCGCGCCGCAACCAGGCCGCCAATATCGGCTACTGGATCGAACTCCTCGGCAACGCCCACGACGACCCCAGCGGCCTCGAATACATCCGCACCGAAAGCCAGCACTACAGCAGCATCACGCCCGCAGACGTGCAGGCCATGGCCGCCAAGTGGCTGAAACCGGAAACCGCATGGCGCCTGAGAGTGGTGCTGAAGGAGTAGGGGCGGGCCGATAGACCCCCTCCGTCTCGCTGACTGCGTCAGCGATCCACCTCCCCCAGTCGCGTGGCGACTGAGGGAGGCAAACCACTGGCGCTTCTTGCCTCCACCACTTGCCACGCAAGTGGGGGAGGTGGATCGCGCGCTCTTGTGCGCGAGACGGAGGGGGCCTCTCGGCAAGCCGCTTCCCTCCGCCCCAATCTCGGCCTAGCAATCTGTCCAGCAACGAATGCCGCCAACGGGAGAGCCCCTCATGCGCAAGCTGGGTTACATCGCCGCGATACTCCTCGCCGCCGCCTGCGCCACGGCCTCCAACGCGCCAACCGCCAAGCCCTTCATGCCCGGATCGCTCACCCCCGAAGGCGTCAACGCCGCCGATGAATTCCTCTGGCTCGAAGACGTCTGGGGCGAGCGCGCCATCGCCTGGGTCAACGACCAGAACAGGAAGACCGAAGCCGTCTTCAAGGCCGATCCGCGCTACGAGCCTTTCCGCACTGAAGCCCTCGCCATCCTCACGGCTCAGGACCGCACGCCCACGCCCAGCTTCCGCGCCGGCGGCATCGACAATTTCTGGCAGGACGCCGCCAATGTGCGCGGCCTCTGGCGCCACGCCACGCTCGAAAGCTACCGCGCCGGCGCGCCCGCGTGGGAAACCGTGCTCGACATCGACGCGCTGTCCAAAGCCGAGAACGCCAACTGGATATTCAAGGGCGCCGATTGCGTCGCGCCCGATGAAACGCGCTGCCTCGTCAATCTGTCGGATGGCGGCAAGGACGCCGTCGTCGTTCGCGAGTTCGACACCGTCACGAAAGCCTTCGTCCCCGGCGGCTTCAACTTGCCCGAAGGCAAGCACCGCCTCGCCTGGCTCGACGCCGACACGCTCCTCGTCGCCACCGATTTCGGTCCCGGCACGCTCACCGAAAGCGGCTACCCCTTCATCGTCAAGACGCTGAAGCGCGGCCAGACCCTCGCCCAGGCCACCGAAGTCTATCGCGGCTCCGCCAGCGACGGCGGCTACGGCGTCAGCCCCACCGTCTATCGCAACGCAAAAGGCGACGTGCTCAGCGTCATCATCACGCGCCCGCTGGATACCTTCCGCTCCGAAACGTGGGAACTGATCGATGGCGAGGCGGTGAAGCTGGACCTACCGGAGCGCGTCAGCGTTCGCGGCGCACTCGACAGCAATGTCGTCGGCGCCGTGCGGCTGGTCTTTTCGATCGAAGAGAACTGGAAGCTGAAGGACAGGGACTACCCCGCCGGTTCGCTGCTCGCCGTGGGGCGCGACAGTCTCCGCCTTGGCGGCGACCTCACCCTCTACAATGGCGACGCATCGGTGTTCGAGCCCACAGAGCGGACTTCGCTCGACGGCGTCCGCGTGTACGATCATCTGATCGTCGCCGAAATCTACGACAATGTGCGCGGTCGCGCCGTCGTCTACAGCGACAAGGGCGAGTTCGGCGGCTGGGCCGCCGCGCCGCTGCCCGTCCCCGAAAACGCCGCCGTCCATCTCGGCTCGTCCTCGCGCGCGAAGCAGCAACTCTTCTACACCTATGAAGGCTTCCTCACGCCCCCGACGCTCGCCCTCGCCAACGTCGCAGAAGCAAAAGCCGAGGTGATCCGTGCGGCTCCCGCGCGCTTCGACGCCTCCACGCACATCGTCGAACAGCACGAAGCCGTCTCGAAGGACGGAACGAAAATCCCCTACTTCGTCGTCCGCCCGAAAGGCGCGCCGAACCCCGCAACGCCCACCATGATGTTCGGCTATGGCGGCTTCCAGGTCTCCTATCCGCCCGTCTACAAGCCCGAACTCGGCAAGCTCTGGCTCGAACGCGGCGGCGCCTACGTCATCGCGAACATTCGCGGCGGCGGCGAGTTCGGCCCCGCCTGGCACCAGGCAGCCCTCCAGGACAACCGCCAGCGCGCCTTCGACGATTTCGCCGCCGTCGCCGCCGATCTCGCCACGCGCAGGATCACCTCGGCCAAACACCTCGGCATCTACGGCCGCTCGAACGGCGGCGTGCTCACCACCGTGTCGCTCACCCAGCACCCCGAACTGTTCAACGCCGTCGTCATCGAAAGCCCGCTCACCGACATGCTGCGCTATCACGAGCTTCCGCCCGGCGCGTCATGGATGGGCGAATACGGCGACCCGCGCATCCCCGAGCAGGCCGCCTGGATCGCCGCCTATTCCGGCTACCAGAACCTGCAGCCGGGCAGGGACTATCCCGTCCCCTACATCACCACCAACACGCGCGATGATCGCGTCCACCCCGGCCATGCGCGCAAATTCGCCGCCCGCATGCAGGAACTCGGCTACACCGCCCTCTATTACGAAAACACCGACGGCGGCCACTCGAACGACAGCGACCCGCTGCTGAACGCCGAACGCTGGGCGCGGCACTATGTATATCTGGCGCAGCAGCTGGGCTTGAAGAAGTAAGCGCC
>CAZGWV010000108.1:0-11637 GCA_964529555.1 uncultured Rhizobium sp. | reverse complement strand
AATTCCTCAGATTTTCAATGCGGCCTCCGGGGTGCAAGAAAGATGCACGCCCCCAGCCGCCCGTCAGCGCCGATATGGCGGCCTAATAGCTGATTTTTGGTGTGAAGCGAGGGGAAAGCGCGGTGAATATCGCGCAATTACCCGCAGCATTTCGTGAGCGGCCAAGAAACCCGGAATTACACCGCGCCTAGGCGTGTGCTTTCGTGGTGTGGCGGCCGTAGGATTTCAGAATCAAGCGGCCTAGGGGCCGCTCATACCTGATTTGGGCGGCGGCTCCACTGCCGCGTAGCCTGTTGCGGAACCGCGACGCTTTTCGTGCGCCCCAGACGCCGAGGAACAATTCCCCGGTGGCCTCATCCCGGAATGTCGCGCATCCCCCAAACTCAGCCGCCAAGCCGTTGCTTGCGTAAGGTCCGTCGCCGCCAAAGACTGCAACGACGAGGCTGGCCGGAGCCGCACACACGACCGTGTCGCCGCCACCGGAAAAGCTCTGATCCCGAAAAACAAAAATCGGGATGTCAGCCATCGCTACACCAGCCCCTTCGCCGCCTTCACCACCGCTTCGGCGGTAATCCCGAAATGCTTGTACAGCGTCTTGGCCGGAGCGGATGCGCCGAAGCCCGTCATGCCGACGAAGCCGCCTTCGGGGCCGATCCAGCGGTCCCAGCCGTCGCGGACGCCGGCTTCGACCGCCACCTTGGGCAGCTTGCCGCCCAGCACGTCGGCGCGGTATTTCGCCGGTTGCGCCGCGAACAGTTCGAAGCACGGCATGGAGACCACGCGCGCGCCGATGCCTTCGGCTTCAAGCTGGGTCTGCGCGGCCAGAGCCAGCTCGACCTCGGAGCCCGTGGCGATCAGCACGACCTTCTCCTTCGCCGTGGCGGGGGAGAGGACATAGCCGCCCCTGGCGGTGAGGTTCTCGTCAGTGTGCGTCTTGCGGGCCGGGGCAACGTTCTGGCGGGTCGCTGCGATCAGCGACGGGCCCGTCGTGGTGTTGAGCATGATCTCCCACGCTTCCGCCGCCTCGACGCCGTCCGCCGGGCGGAAGACGTTGAGGTTCGGGATCATGCGCAGCGAGGCCACATGCTCCACCGGCTGGTGCGTCGGTCCGTCTTCGCCGACGCCGATCGAATCGTGCGTCATCACGTGGATCACGCGCTGGCCCATCAGCGCGCCGAGGCGGATGGCCGGGCGGGAATAGTCCGAGAACACCAGGAACGTGCCCGAATAGGGGATCACGCCGCCATGCAGCGCCATGCCGTTCATCGCGGCGGCCATCGCGTGCTCGCGGATGCCCCAGTGGATGAAGCGCCCGCCATAATTCTCCGGCGTCATCGGCGTTTTGGCGGAGGCCGTGCGCGTGTTGTTCGAGCCTGTGAGGTCGGCAGATCCGCCCACCATTTCGGGCACGAGCTGCGTCAGCACTTCCAGCGCCGCGCCGGACCATTTGCGCGTCGCGTCCGATTTCTGGCCTTCAACCACGGCCTTCTTGTGCGCGTTGATCGCAGCGCCCACGCCATCCGGCAGCTTGCCCGACAGTGTTGCCTCGAATGCCGCGCGCTTGTCGCTGGCGCCGAGACGCTTCAGCCAGGCTTCGCGATGGCGCGCACCCTGCTTGCCGATCTTGCGCCATTCGGCGACGATTTCTTCCGGGATCACGAACGGCTCATGCGGCCAGTCGAGCGACTTGCGGATGCCCGCGATCTCTTCGGCGCCATAGGGGCCGCCATGCGCCGGGCCCGTACCGGCCAGCTTCGGCGCCCCAAAGCCGATAATGGTCTTGCACGCGATCAGGCTCGGACGATCCGCCGTCTGCGCGGCCAGCAGCGCGCCGCGCACCGCATCCATGTTGTGGCCGTCCACGCGCGCCACATTCCAGCCCGACGCCTTGAAGCGCTTCACCTGATCGGTGTCGTCCGACAGCGAGGTTGATCCATCGATGGTGACGGCATTGTCGTCGAACAGGACGATCAGGTTCTTGAGGCGCAGATGGCCGGCCAGCGTGATGGCTTCCTGGCTGATGCCTTCCATCAGGCAGCCATCGCCTGCGATCACATAGGTCTTGTGGTTGACCAGGTCGTCGCCGAAGCGCGCGTTCAGGTGGCGCTCGGCCATCGCCATGCCGACGGCGTTGGCAAGACCCTGACCCAGCGGGCCCGTGGTCGTCTCGACGCCCGGCGTATGGCCGTATTCCGGGTGGCCCGGCGTCTTCGAGCCCAACTGGCGGAAATTCCTGATCTCGTCGAGCGAGACTTCGGGATACCCGGTCAGGTAAAGCAGGGAATACAGAAGCATCGAGCCGTGGCCCGCCGACAGGACGAGGCGGTCCCGGTCCGGCCATTCCGGCGCCGAAGCGTCGAACTTGATGAACTCCTGAAACAGCAGGGTCGCCACATCGGCAAAGCCAAGCGGCAGGCCGCAATGCCCGCTCCGGGCTTTTTCAACGGCGTCCATGCTCAGCGCGCGGATCGCGTTGGCGAGCGGCAGTTGCGTCATGGCTGTCTCCGGCTGGTCCGGGGCTGGTTAACGGCTTTGCGCGCCTGTTCAAAGGGGCTTTCCCGCCGCATCCCGCCATTGCGCGGGTTGCTCACAGGCATCACATTGATGCAACAGGAATGGGGATGACCGGAGAATCCGAAAACAAGGCCGTGATGGACGACGCCCTCCAGCAGCTGGAGTCGGCGATCGACCGGCTGGAAGGCCGGCTCGATGGCCTGTTTTCGCGTCTGGAAAGCCAGCGGAACCAGATGCGGGAGGCCGACGCCCTCCGGCTCGACCGGGCTCGCCTGGCAAGCGATCTGGATGCCGCCAAGGCGCGGGAACGCGAACTCCAGAAACTGGCCGACGAGGCGTCCGAGGCCCTTGGCGTAGCGATTTCAGAGGTCCGCGAGGCCCTGGGCAAGGTCTAGGAGCCTCCCGACGAGAGCCAGTGTTGCCGCTTTGCTGCGGCTTTCGGCTCCTGCGGGGTGTCTCTGGCGCTAGGCCCGCCAGAGGCGTTAGACTGTCCCGATCGGGGACGGCGGAAGAGGTAGTTGGCGTCGTGGCCAAGGCAGAGATCACAATCGCGGGAAAGCGCTATGCGCTCAGTTGCGCGCCCGGCCAGGAAGCGCGGCTGGAAGAGCTCGGCGCGCGCTTCGACCAGCGCGTGATGGAACTCACCGAAGCGCTGGGCGATCTCGGCGCGGAACGGCTTTTCCTCGCCGCCGGCATCTCCATCCTCGACGAACTCGACGCGCAGGCTGTCGGCGTCGGCGCCAAGGCGCTGGACGACCGCATCCGCAATCTCGAAAACCGCGCCGCCACGCTCCTCACGGACGCCGCCGCGCGCATCGAGACGCTCTCGCGCAGGGTCGACGAGGCGAGCTGAGCGGACTGCGCTCACCCCCGCGGCCGCAACCGCGTCACATGCCCCATCTTCCGGCCATTCGCGGCGTGGCGCTTGCCATAGAGGTGCAGCTTCGCCCCCTCGGCCAGATAGCTCTCCCAGGCGAGCGCATCCTCGCCCAGCAGGTTGATCATCTCGCCATCCGAATGGCGCGACGGATCGCCCAGCGGCCAGCCGGCGACGGCGCGGATGTGCTGTTCGAACTGGCCCGTCGCGCAGGCGTCCTGCGTCCAGTGGCCGGAATTGTGAACGCGCGGCGCGAACTCGTTGGCGAGCAGCTTGCCGTCCTTCGTGAGAAACAGTTCCAGCGCCAGCACGCCGACATAATCGAGTGCATCCGCCAGTGTTTTCGCGAGCCGCGTCGCTTCATCCAGCACGGCCTGCGGCGCAGAGGAGGGGAAAGTCGAACGCCTCAGAATGCCGCCTGAGTGATCGTTCTCCGGCGGATCGAACGCCACGAACGCGCCGCTCGCCGAGCGCGCCGCCACGACCGAAATCTCGCGATCATGCGCGATCCACGCTTCCATGATCGAAGGTCCGGCGCCCACATCGGCCCAGGCGTTCGGCGGAACCTTGCCCTTGAGGCGCACCTGTCCCTTGCCGTCATAGCCTGAAAAGCGCGACTTCATCACGGCGTTGCCGCCAAGCTGTTTCAGCGCGGCTGCGATATCGCCCGGCCCATCCACCTTTGCGAACGGCGCCGGCTCGATGCCGATCTCGCGCAGGAAAGTCTTCTCCGCCAGCCGATCCTGCGTGCGCGACAGCGTGCGCCCGTTGGGCCGCATCGGCTTGCCTTCCGCCTCGATCAGGTCGGCGGCGGCGACGGGCACATTCTCGAACTCCAGCGTCGCGGCGACGATGCTCGCCGCGAACTCCTTCAGTGCGGCGGTGTCGTTCCAGTCGGCCACCCATGTCCGCTTGGCGACGCGCGCGGCGGGGCTGTCGGCTTCGGGCGTGAAGATGTGGACGTCGAGCCCAAGGTCGGCCGCCGCAATCGCCAGCATGCGGCCAAGCTGGCCGCCGCCCAGAATGCCGATGGCGTCGCCCGGCCGGGCGATCGGACCGGATGTCATTTGCCGCCTTCCACAGTCTCGGCAACCGAATCCGTCTGCGCCTTGCGCCATGCATCGAGCCGCTTCAGCAGCGCTTCGTCATTCCCGGCGAGGATCGACGCCGCAAGGATGCCCGCATTCGCGGCGCCCGCCTCGCCGATGGCCAGCGTTCCCACCGGCACGCCCCTGGGCATCTGCACGATGGAGAGCAGGCTATCGAGCCCGTTCAGCGCCGAGGATTTCACCGGCACGCCCAGCACGGGCAGGGACGTCATCGAGGCGATCATGCCCGGCAGGTGGGCCGCGCCCCCGGCTCCGGCGATGATGATCTTCACCCCCCGGCCGCGCGCGGATTTGGCGTATTCGACCAGCCGGTCGGGCGTCCGGTGGGCGGAAACCACCCTGGACTCAAACGGAACGCCCAGTTCTGTGAGTATGTCCGCAGCCTTCTGCATGGTCGGCCAGTCGGACCGGCTGCCCATCACAATGCCCACCAGGGGGCCTTTTACTGCCGCGTTCATAAGGCTCTCCGGCCCGCGAAAGGGGCCTTCTACAGGCATATCCCGCTGATCCGCAACGCCCGGCGGGAACTCGGTTAATCAGCCGCTAACGGCCTTGCTGTGGAATGGGGCGAGGAGTTCCGCGTTCCACATGAAGTTCTTCTCCATCTTCGCCCCGCGAAGCCGCCAGGCTGACGTCGCTCCGGTCGAAAGGCCGGTGGACCTCGCCCTGCGTGTCGCCGGGATATTCGGCGTGCCCGAACACCATCTGACGCCCCAGGTGCGCAGCGCCTTCAATGCGATGATCGGCGAGATCGATGGGCTGCGCCTCGATGTCGAAGAGCTGAAGCTGTCGCTTGCCGAAGCGGAAGCCTCCGCCGACCACGATCCGCTGGCCCCGGTCTACAACCGCCGCGCCTTCGTGCGCGAAGCCTCGCGCGTGATCGCGATGGTGAAGCGCCACGAGATCGAGGCGAGCCTCGTCTATTTCGACCTCAACAACTTCAAGGCCATCAACGACGCGCACGGCCACCCGGCGGGCGACGCCGTCATCCGCGCCATCGGCGAAGTGCTGGTGCGCCAGACGCGCGAGACGGATGTGGTCGGCCGCATCGGCGGCGACGAATTCGCCGTCCTGCTCACCCACCTCGATGCCGAAGCCGCCGCCGCCAAGGCCGAAACGCTGGTCGCGGCGCTGTCGACGGAGAAGGTGCTGCACGAAGGCGTGCCGCATTATGTGTCCGCCGCCTACGGCCTCGCGCACATTCATCTCGACGACACCGCCGAAGGCGCGCTCGCCCGCGCCGACGAGGCGATGTACGCCGACAAGGCGCTGTATCGGCGGGCCGCCGCTCAGGCTTAGCGCCTTGTTCCGCTCATCCTGACGAAAGTCAGGACCCAGGAACGGTCGCATCACGTGAACAGGCTTGAAGCTCCAAGCCTGAACAAGCCTTGCCGCCAGCCCTGGGTCCTGACTTTCGTCAGGATGAGCGGCTCAACTCGGCGATTCATTTTGAACTGACTTACTGATCCCTGAACCGCCCGTAACCGCCATAGCCGCGTCCGCCGCCCCATACCTGTTCGCCGATGGTGCAGTCCATCTTCTCGGTCGGAAGCCTCAGTTGCGCGCGATAGAGCGCCGGTTCGCCCGGCACGGGCGTGTCGGGTGAATCGGCGAACTGTATCGGCGCCATGTCGGGCTCGACCTCGAGGGAGGCGATCTCCATCACCAGCTTCTTGCGGATCGTCGCGGGCAGGTGGCGCAGGTCGAACACCGGCGCGATGAAGGCGCCCACCCCTCCGATCACGCACTGCTTGTAGTATCGATCGAGGTGGTCGATGTCGTAGAATTCCTTCGGCTTGTTCAGCATGATCGGCAGGCCGTTGATGACGATGCCGTCCTTCACCACGATGTCGCGCACCGGCTCGACCTTCAGCCCGGCATTGTTGGCGCCATCGCCCGACACGTCGATCACCTGCCGGTGCGAGGCGATGTTGTTGGTCTGGATATAGTTCCGCGCCGCCATCAGCGCCCCGGAAATGGATGTGCGTTGTTCGCCGTAGATCGGCTCCTTCTCGAGCCGGTCGGCGAAGGCGCGGGCGGCTTCCTCGCTGTCGATGATGGTCCACGGGATGGTCGGGATCGGATCGAAATCCCCCGCCCATTCCATGTACATCACGGCGATCCTGCCCTCGGGCCCGCCCATCAGCGCGTTGATGACGTCGGGATGGCGGAAGGCGTCGATATAGCCCTGCCGCTGGACGGTGTGCTCGTCATAGTCCATCGACTGCGAGATATCGACCGCCAGCAGGAGTTCGAGGTCCACCCGCATCATCTGACCCTGCTGGGCGGCGACCGGCGCGGCAAGCCCGACAAGCCCGGCAAGAGCAAGCGCTGCGGCCGCACGCATGCGAGACAGGGTGCTCATCAAGGGGCTCCGCGACTTGGTCGGGACCAGCTTGCAGGGCCAGCCCGGCGCAGGCAAGCCGTGTAACATCACGAACGCACGACCTTGCCGGCGCTGGCCATCCCGCGCGTGCCGGGCGGGCCGGGATCACGCCAGCGCGAAATCGACCAGCGCCTGTGCGTGCAGCTCCAGCGTGTCATAGCCGGGCACGCCCACTTCCGTCGGCGGGAACAGCATGCCGATCTCGGTGCAGCCGAAAATGACGCTGTCGGCTTCGCGGGTAAACGAGCGCTCGATCATGGCGCGCACGGCATCCCGCGCTTCGTCCGTGACGACGCCCTTGATCAGCTGGTCATAGATGATGGCGTGCAGCGCATCGCGATCGTCCTGGTCCGGCGTGATCGCCCCGATGCCCTTGCGCTCCAGATGCTGGATCAGGAACGGGTCTTCCATCGTGTAGCGCGTGCCCAGCAGCAGAGGCCGCGAGCGTGAGTCGCGTCGCAGTTCGGCCGCCAGCGTATCCCCGATATGGATCAGCGGCAGGCGAACCGAGGCCATCACCTGCTGGGCGACCTTGTGCATGGTGTTGGCGCCGATGGCGATCACATCCGCCCCGGCCCGCTCCAGCGCCTGTGCGGCGTCGGCGAGAGCCGAACCGGCCTCGCGCCATTGCCCCTCGGTCTGCATCTTCGCGATGGGCGCGAAGTCGAGCGAGTTGAGGATGATCTTCGCGGAACTGGCCCCGCCGCGCCGCTCGGCCACCATCTGGTTGATCCGGTCATAGTAAACCCGGCTCGATTGCCAGCTCATCCCGCCGATCAGGCCGATTGTGCGCATTTTGACCAGAAACCCCGAAAACCTTGACCTTCTCCACAGGGGGGAGTAGGGAGCCCGTCTTTCCGCGCAGATCCTGATCTGTGCTTTGACCGGCACGACCCCGTTAACCCCCATTTGCTTCCGGGGAAAGACGGACGAGGCTGGCGAGGTCCCCCGCCCGGCGCGTTGCGCTCAGCGGGGCGTTCGGCGTTTGGGCGCGGCCAAAGGGTTTGTGCGGGGGAAGAAGTCTACCCATGTCGGATGGTCCGGCATGAAAAGCCATTCTGCCTACAAGGTTGGGCGATGTTCGACGCGCTGACAGACAGGCTTGGCAAGGTCTTCGACGGCCTCACCGGCCGTGGCGTTCTCTCCGAGAAGGACGTCAACGAGGCCCTGCGCGAAATCCGCGTGGCGCTTCTGGAGGCCGACGTCGCGCTCCCGGTCGTCAAGAAATTCATCGACGATGTGCGCCCGCTCGCCATCGGCGAGAACGTCATCAAGTCGATCAAGCCCGGCCAGCTGGTCGTCAAGATCGTCCACGATGCGCTGGTCGAAACGCTCGGCGGCGGCGAAGAGCCGGAACCGCTCAGGATCGACAGCCCGCCCGCCGTCATAATGATGGCCGGTCTGCAGGGCTCGGGTAAAACCACCACCACCGGCAAGCTGGCCAAGCGCCTGAAAGAGCAGGAGCGCAAGAAGGTTCTTGTCGCCTCGCTCGACACGCGCCGTCCCGCCGCCATGGAACAGCTCACCATCCTCGCTGGCCAGGCCGGCGTCGATGCGCTTCCCATCGTTACGGGCCAGCTTCCTGCTGACATCGCCCGCCGCGCCATGCAGGCCGCGAAGTTCGGCGGCTACGACGTGCTGATGCTCGACACGGCGGGCCGCACCACGCTCGACGAACAGATGATGGGCGAGGCGGCCGAGATCGCCGCCATCGCCAACCCGTCCGAAACGCTCCTTGTTGCTGATGCGCTCACCGGCCAGGATGCGGTCGAGACGGCCAAACGCTTCCACGAGCGCCTGCCGCTCACTGGTCTTGTCCTCACCCGCATGGACGGCGATGGCCGTGGCGGCGCTGCGCTGTCGATGCGTTCGGTCACCGGCCTGCCGATCCGCTTCATCGGCATGGGCGAAAAGCTCGAAGGCCTCGACGTGTTCGACGCCCGCCGCATCGCGGGCCGCATCCTCGGGCAGGGCGACCTCGTCTCGCTGGTCGAGAAGGCCAAGGCCGAACTCGATCAGGCCGAAGCCGAGCGCGTCGCCAGGAAGATGCAGAAGGGTCTGTTCGACCTGGACGATCTCGCCGGCCAGCTGCGCCAGATGCAGCGCATGGGCGGCCTCGGCGGCCTGATGGACCTGATGCCCGGCGTCAAGAACGCGAAAGCGCAGATGGCCGCCTCGGGCGTCAACGACAAGATGCTCAAGCGCCAGGAAGCGATCATCATGTCGATGACGCCGAAGGAGCGGAAGAAGCCCGAAATCCTGCAGGCCTCGCGCAAGCGCCGCATCGCGGCCGGCGCCGGCGTTGATGTGGCCGAAGTCAACAAGGTGCTGAAGATGCACCGGAACATGGCCGACATGATGAAGAAGCTCGGTAAGGGCGGCATGAAGGGCATGGCCCAGGCGCTCGGCGGCATGATGGGCGGCGGCGGTCCTGCCGGTCCCGGCCCGCAGGTCAGCCAGGCCCAGCTCAACGCCCTCAAGAATCTTGGGCAGGGCCCCGGCGCGGGCAAGCTGCCCGGCCTTGGCGGCGGCGGTCTTCCCGGACTTGGGGGAGACAAGAAGAAATGACCGCCAACCCCGCCGCCGAACTCGCCCGCCTGCGCGCGTCCATCGACAATATCGATGCAGCGGTCGTCCACATGCTGGCCGAGCGCTTCAAAGCCACGCAGGCCGTGGGCGAGCTGAAAGCGGCGCACGCCATGCCGCCCGCCGACAAGGGCCGCGAGGCGCAGCAGATCGAACGCCTGCGCCAGCTCGCGCGCGACGCCGATCTCGATCCCGACTTCGCCGAGAAATTCCTCAACTTCATCGTGACGGAGGTGATCCGCCATCACGAGAAACTGCAGGGGAAAGCGTGATGCTCTCCCTTGCAACCACTACCCCTGTCATTCCCGCCGCAGCCCGAAGGGCGAAGAGCGGGAACCCAGGGGCCAAGCGCCGAGGCGTTCGCGCCCTGCGCTCCTGGGTTCCGGGTCTCAGGCTTTGCCTTCGCCCGGAATGACACTCTCTGAACTCAAGCAAGAAACACCCTGAAAGGTAGAATACATGTCCCTGAAAATCCGTCTCGCGCGCGGCGGCTCCACGCACCGCCCGTACTACAACGTCGTCGTCGCCGACTCGCGTTCGGCCCGCGATGGCCGCTTCATCGAGAAGATCGGCGCCTACAACCCGCTGCTCGCCAAGGATGACGAGAAGCGCTTCATCGTGGACGTCGAGAAAGCCAAGGCCTGGATCGCCAAAGGCGCCCAGCCGACCGACCGCGTCGCCCGCAACCTCGCGAAAGCCGGCATCGGCAAGTGGGAAAACGGCAACAACCCGAAAGCCGCCGAGCCGGGCGAAAAAGCCAAGGAACGCGCGAAAGAGCGCGCCGAGCGCGAAGAAGCCCGCCGCGCCGCTGCCGAAGCCCCGGCAGAAGAAGCCGCCGCGGAATAGTCGTGGCCCTGATCGTCCGCGATGCAGGCGAGGGGGACGAGGATTTCATCCTCGCCCTCAACGCCGCCTGCACCCCGGCCGTCGGAGACATGACGCGCGAGGCATACCGGCTGCTCGCTGGCTGGTCATATCGTGTGATGATTGCGGAAGCCGGCGGCGCGCCCGCCGGCTTTCTCGTTCTGGTGAGGCCCGGCTCGGCCTATCCAAGCGACAATTACGGCTGGTTTGAAAACACCTTCCGCCGCCATCTCTATGTCGACCGCATCGCCGTCTCGGATGCGGCGCGCGGGCTCGGCGTCGGCCGCGCCCTCTACGACGAAGCGCTGCGGCTTGCCGCTGAACTGGGCGAGGAGCGCGTGACCGCCGAGGTCAACGAAGACCCGCCCAATCCCGAAAGCATGGCCTTCCACACACGGCTTGGTTTTCGTCATCTCGAATCGCGCCTGTCCGGTTCCGGCAAGCGCGTCGCCATGCTGGAGCGGGTGCTGTGAGTGATCAGGCCAAGCTGATTGTCGTCGCCCAGATCATGGGTGCGTTCGGCGTGAAGGGCGAAGCGCGCGTGCGCTCGTTCACGGAAGATCCGAAAGCCGCCTTCACCTATGGCCCGCTGGTTGATGCTCAGGGCCGTGTCGTGCTGACGCCGGTGAAGTCGCGGCCATTGAACGAGGGCTTCGGCGTCACCACTGCGGAGAAGAAACAGCGCGAGGAATGGGAAGCCATGCGCGGCACGCTGCTCCACGCCGCGCGCGAATCGCTGCCCGAACCTGCGCAGGAAGAGGGCGAGGTCTACGTCGCCGACCTGATCGGTTGCTCGGTCGTCCATGCCGATGGCCGCGTGCTGGGCGTCGTGAAGGCCGTGCATGATTTCGGCGCCGGCGATCTCGTCGAAGTGCAGCCGCCCACGGGGCAGACCTATTTCCTGCCCTTCACCGAAGACGTCTTCACGGATCTCGACATGGACAACCGCATCCTGCGCGTCGCGCCCGATCCCGCGCTCCTGCCCGAAGGCATGAATGTGGGCCGCGACGAAGATCCGGGAGCCTAGCGCCAAAGAGCAGCCGGGTGACGCTTTTGGCGCATGCGGGGCGTTGAACACATCCTTCGAGACGATCGCCTTCGGCGATCCCTCAGGATGAGGCCTGTTGACTTTGAAACATATCAGCGCCCGCGTGCCTCATCCTGAGGGATTGGCCCAAAGGGCCAATCGTCTCGAAGGATGTGTTCAACGCCCGAAACCCGGCTGCACAGCCACGGCTGGCGATCGAGTCAATCCGGGCGCAGCTAGCCGCAGTCGCCCGACGGCCCGTTGAGCTGGAAGT
>CAZGWV010000107.1:0-11718 GCA_964529555.1 uncultured Rhizobium sp. | reverse complement strand
AGCAGCACCGGCCAATAGCGGGCGAGGCCTTCCGAAACGCCGATCAGGATCTGTGTGACGAGCGGGAGTTCGCCGTGGAAGGCCTTGAACTGGTCCACCAGCGCGGGAACGACGAAGATCATCAGGCAGGCTATGACGCCGATGGCGACCGTCATCAGGGCGGCGGGATAGATCATCGCCGTTGCGATCCTGGAGCGCAGGGCGTGTTCGCGCTGGAGATAGTCCGCCAGGCGGGTGAGGACGGGGGCGAGATTGCCCGAACGCTCGCCGCCGGCGATGGCGGCGCGATAGGCGCCGGGGAAGCTGGACTTGTGACGCGCCATCGCATCGGCAAGGCGCATGCCTTCCTGGATGCCGGAGCGAAGGTCCGCCAGGATGCGGCGGGCGGCGCCGTCTTCCTGCTGGGCGGCGAGCATGCCGAGGGCTTCGTCGACCGAGACGGAGGCGCCGATGAGCGTGGCGAGCTGGCGTGTGACGAGGAGACGCTGCTTGTGACTGAGCGCGCCGCGCACTTTCGCGGGTGCGGATTTCTGTGTGCGTTGTGCGGGAGCTGCGCCTGTGGGGGCGACTTCAACAGGATACAGTTTGCGGCCGGCGAGCGCGGCGTGGGCGGCGCGTTCGTCGCGCGCGTCGATGCCGCCGCGACACTCGCGGCCTTCGACGTCGATGGCGACGTAGGAGTAGCGGGTCATGCGTGGGCGCCCTCCCCCGCTCCGGCGCTGCGCAGAACGTCGCTGAGCGATGTCACGCCGGCGGCGACGCAGGACAGGCCGCTGGCGAAAAGGCGCTCCGAACCGCGGAAGGCGTGCGCGGCCATCGCTTCTTCCGCTGTATTGGCGTGGATCATGCGGCGGATTTCATCGTCCACCGCCATGCACTCGTAGAGACCGATGCGGCCGACATAGCCGGAGCCGCTGCACGAGGGGCAGCCATGACCTTCGAAGGCCTGCGCCGGCGCGCCGATGGAGGCGAGCAGCGCGGCTTCGCGCTCGCCGATGACGGCGGGACGCTTGCACGCCTCGCACAGGCGGCGGACGAGGCGCTGGGCCACGACGGTGCGAAGCGTAGAGGCCAGCAGGTAAGGCTCGATGCCCATGTCGCGCAGGCGCGTGATGGCGGCGACCGCATCGTTGGTGTGGACCGTCGAGAAAACAAGGTGGCCGGTGAGCGAGGCCTGCACGGCGATCTGCGCGGTTTCGGCGTCACGGATTTCGCCGACCATCACCACGTCGGGGTCCTGACGCAGGATGGCGCGGAGGCCGGCGGCGAACGTCATGCCGATGCGGCTGTTCACCTGCGTCTGGCCGATGCCTTCAATGGCGTATTCGATCGGATCTTCGACCGTGAGGATGTTGCGGCTGCGATCGTTGAGCAGGTTGAGCGCGGCGTAGAGCGTGGTGGTCTTGCCCGAACCGGTGGGGCCGGTGACAAGAACGATGCCGTTGGGCGCGGCCATCGCGGACTGGAAGCGCGCCAGCGTGCCGGGGGCCATGCCGAGACCATCGAGGCTGCGCAGGCTCTGGTCCTTGTCGAGGATACGCATCACGACGCGCTCGCCATGGCGCGAGGGCAGCGTGGAGACGCGGACATCAACGCCGCGCCCGCCCAGCGTGAGCGAGATGCGGCCATCCTGCGGCAGGCGCTTTTCCGCGATGTCGAGGCGGGCCATGACCTTGATGCGCGAGACGAGGCGTGACTTGGCCTTCGCCGGCACGTTCATCAGTTCACGCAGGATGCCATCGACGCGCAGGCGCACGATGACGGTGGATTCGAATGGCTCGACATGAATATCGGATGCGCCCCGGTTGATCGCTTCGGAGATGAGGCCGTTGATGAGACGGATGACCGGCGCGTCATCCTGGCTGTCCAGCAGATCGGCGGTGGCGCCGGCTTCCTCCGAGAGCGCATCGAGGGATGTTTCATCGTTGAGGCCTGTTGCGATTCTGCGCGTGGCCTCGGAGGTGACGGCGTAGCGTTGCGACAGGGCGGCGTCGAAGGCGGCGGCGTCCAGCTGCGATATCTCGAACGGAGCCCCGAGCGCGCGGCGCACCTCGACGAGCGCGAGCGCATCGGCTCCGGCGCGCATGCCGACGCGCCACGGCGGACCATCGACGAGAAGGACCACGCCGCGATCTCTCGCAAACGCATAGTCGAGCGAGATCCCCTCCCCCGCCGATGCGGATGCCTGGGTCATTGCAGGGCTGGCGGCGTGGCCGCTTCCGGCGGAAGCGCAGGCTGGGCCGGCGGCTGGGTCGTGAAATTGAAAAAGTCCGTTTCGACCTTTTTCTGGATGACGGGGTCGAGGCCGTCGAAGCCCTGCACGGCCCGGTATTGGCGCATCGTGACATCGCGCGCCTGTTCCGGCGTGTTCACGATAGTGGGCCGCAGGAAGACCATCAGATTGGTGCGGCGGCGGGATTCGCCCGTCGAGCCGAACAGGCCGCCGACCAGCGGAATGTCGCGCAGGCCGGGAATGCCGCTTTCCGTCTTCTGCACGTCTTCCTGGATGAGGCCGCCAAGAACGATGATCTGGCCGGCATCGACCTGGACGACCGTGTTGATCTCGCGCTTGTTGGTGATGAGGTCGGTGGAGGCGGACGTCACTGGCCCGAAAATGCTGGAGACTTCCTGACGGATGGCGAGGCGGATCACGCCGCCTTCGCTGATCTGCGGCGTCACTTCCAGCTGGACGCCGACATCCTCGCGCTGGATCGTGCGGAAGGGATTGGTGTTGGCGGAGCCGAGCGCCTCGCCAGTGGTGATCGGGATCTGCTGGCCGACCATGATCGAGGCGCTCTCATTGTCGAGCGTCAGCACCGAGGGCGTGGAGAGGACATTGCTGTCGCGGTCTTCCTTCAGCGCGTTGACGATGAGACCGAGGATGACGCCGTCGTCGGTCTGGCCGCCGACGCCGAAAAGGCCGCCGGTGGAGCCGAGCAGCGAACTGACCGCCGCCTGCTGAAGCTGGGCCAGGGCCGGATTGCCGGACGTGTCCTGGCCGCCCGTAGCCAGCGCGCCTGTGACGGCGAGCAGGTTGGGAGCGGAATTGCCATAGCTGGTCGAGAGGAAGGGCACGGCATTGTCGCGCCCCCCGGCGACGAGGAACTGCAGGCCGAGTTCCTGCGCGGCGGTGTCGGACACCTCGACGATCACCGCCTCGACATTCACCTGCTGACGGCGCTTGTCGAGCGAGGCGACAACGTCGGACAGGGCCTCCTGCACATCGGGATCGGCGTTGACGATCAGCGAGTTGGTGGACTTGTGCGCCGCGATGTTGGCGCGGCGATTGGCGGCGGGCGCGCCATCGGCGCCGGCAGGCCCCTCCATCGAGGCCGAAATCTGCTGGAGGATGGGAACGACTTCCTCCGCAACAGCGTAGGTCAGCGGAATGACCACGACGCCGCGCCGGAAATCCGCCTGGACGTCCAGCTCCTGCAGGAGCGGCGCATAGCGGTCCAGCAGCGCCGGCTCACCGCGCATGACGACCGTGTTGCTGGCGGCGAGCGCGACGATCTGCACGGCGGCGCCGCCATCGGCGGTGAGGATCGCCTGCATCGACCGCACCATTTCGGACGCCGACGTGTTTGCAAGACGGATGGATCGAAGCTCCGTGGTGTCGCGGTCGAGCGTCTGAACCACTTCGCGGACGCGCATAAGCGTCGCGCCATAATCGACGACGATGATCGCGTTGCCGCGCCGGATGGATGTGGCGGCGCCGCGAACGGACAGAAGCGGACGGATCGCCTGGGCCACGCTTTCCGCTTCGGCGTGCTTCAGGGAGAATACCTGCGTGACATAACGGTCGGCTTCGGGGCCGCTTCCCGCCGCGGTCGGCTCGCGCGCGGCGACTTCGTCGGGAACGATGCGATAGGTGTTGGCGCCGGAGGGCGAAGCCACGAAGCCGTGGACGCGCAATGTGGACTGGAAAACCTGAAAGAGTTCGCTGGGCGAGAGCTGGCGCGTGGAAACAATCGTCACCTTTCCCGTGACGCGCGGGTCGATGATGAAGGTGCGCCCGGTGACATTCGCCACATCCTCGATGAAGGCGCGGATATCGACTTCGCTGAGGCTGACCGGATTGTCAGCCGGCTGCGCGATCGCAGGCGCAAGCTGCAGGGCGCCAGCGCCGGCCATGCCGCATGCTGCGGCCGCAAGCAGTACCCGGACGAAGTCCTTCATAACTAAAAACCGCGCAAGACCTGAAGCCGCACGCGCTGGCCCGTCTTGCGCTCGACTTCGAGCGTGATCGGACCGGCCGTTGCGGCAGATATGAGACGGGACTGGCCGCTGCCCGGACCAACGCCGTTTACGGAGACTATGAGATCGCCTGCCGCGACGCCGGCGTCCCTCACCTGTTGCGGAGCAGCGCCAGCGGCGCGCCAGGCGTAGGGCTGGCCGTTGCGGGATACGACCTGGCCGCTGGTTGCAGCCAGCCAGCCGGCGACAGCCTGCTGCTGGCCGAGCGGGAGCGACACGGTTTCGGCCTGGCCATCGCCCGTCCAGCCGGGCGCACCGGACGCAGCCCTGGGCGCTGCAGGCCCCAAGTCGGGCTGGGGCCGGCCAAGCAGCACCAGCGCAAGCGAAGGCGCGGCAGGCGCGGCGCGTTCAAGCGGGATGACCTGCTCATCCTCTCCCAGCGAGACGACGATACGGCCAGCTTCGATCGCTTCGAGACGAACGCCGTCGATGATCTCGTAGCCCACGAGGAAGGAGCGCTGCGCGCCGTCGCCGAGCACAAGCACCGCGCCGCTGTCCTCCTGCCGGGGCGCAACGCGCAGCCCGACGACACGGATACCACTGAGATCGGCATGCACATTCGCGCTGGCGGCTTCGCCGAAATGCAGCGGGGCGAAAGGCGAGCGGATAAGCGTCGCGGCAGATTCCGTTGTGACGTCTGGCGAAACATCGGAGATCGAAAGATCGGGAATCTCTGGAGAGGCGATGCGCCACCCGATCTGCGCGCATCCGATAGCAACGCCGGCAAGCAGGGCCATTTCAGCGCCAGGGCGGATCAGCGCCAGGGCCGCGCCCCGCCATCGCGTGACGGCCGAGCGGCGGACAGGGTGTGACGTTTTCATAACAGCCCGCGCCGCCTCACAGATCGCCCGCCTGCGAGACATGACGCTCGTGTCGCGCCCCATACTCCCTCGCAGAACCGAGTTTCACTAACATCACATTTGCGAAGCCCGTGTGACAGCGCCCTCGGCGACGCGCATTGCACGACGTCGCCGAGGGCGCTCCAATCCTAGAACTCGGCGGCGAGGCTGGCCGAGAAGACCTGTCCACGCGGATAGCGATCGACTTCGTTACGGCCGCGGTCGTAGATCTGATACTCTTCGTACACGGCGCCGCCGAGATTGCGGCCTGCCAGCGTCAGCGTCATATCGTTCTCACCCCACTGGAGCGTGTGTTTGTAGACGAGATCGACGTTGATGCCGGAATGATCGTACACCGGCTCCACACTGCCCTGTCCGCGGCGCAGGATGCGGTCGTCCGTCCAGCCGAGGAGCAGGGTCAGCTGCGAGTAAGGCGTTTCGTAGCCGAACTGCACGTTGGCGATGTGCTCGGGCGAGCCCTGCAGCTGGGTTCCGTCGAGTTCGAAGAAGGACGAGGGAACCGGCGTGAAGGTGATCGGGCTGATCACTGTCGTGCCCGGCCCGGCCTGCACTTCCGACTTTGTATAGGTGTAGTTCGTCTGGAACATCCACTTGGCGTCATCGAGAACGCCGAAGCTGAAGGGCATGTCGAACAGCACTTTGTACTCAAGCTCGCCGCCGATCAGCGTCGCTTCGGGCGCGTTGATGAAGCGCGTCTGGTAGCGATCGACGCGGATGACCACTTCCTCGATCGGGTTGGCCACTTCCTTGTAGAAGGCGCCAAGCGTGACGAACTGGCCCGCGTCGAAATAGTATTCGAGGCGGGCGTCGTAGTTGGTGAACTCGGTATCGACCAGGAACGGATTGCCCTCGTAGACGCGATCGGTATCGGGATCGATGAACGGCGTGCGGGCCAGTTCACGGAACTGCGGACGCGCGACGGTCTGGGAGTAACCGAGGCGCGCCTGCATGTTCTCTGCGAAGTTCCAGGTGAACGTCGCAGCCGGCAGCCAGTATGCGTTGGAGAGCGATACCGGCGTCGCCGACGGGAGGCCGACGCGGTTGTAGGTGCGGACTTCCTCGACCGTATCCTCGTAGCGGACACCAATCGAGGCGCGCACCAGCGGCATCACCTCGACGTCTGCCGCGACATAGGCGCCCATATTGGTCAGGCGACCCTTGTAGCTGTCGTCCGGGCCGGTGAATTCGTTGAGGACGAAGCGATCGGGATCGATGTTGTCAGGCGACAGAAGATAGTCGACGCGCGCGGTCAGCACGTCGTTCGGCGTGAAACCGCGCGGGCCGGTCCAGGCGAATTGCAGCAGTTTGAAATCGCGAATCGCGTTCGAATAGACGGCGCCGGCCGAGATGACCGCATCGCGGTTCTCGCCGATCGGCAGCGTGTAGGCCGCATCGAAGCCTGCGCTGGCGACTTCGTCGGCCAGTTGCGAGAAGCGGATCCGGTTGCCAAGACCGCCGCCGCCGCCGAAGATCGGCGCGCCGTTGACGATGTCGTAGCGGATCTCGCGTTCATACGGCGCGCTGCGGGTCGAGCGGGCGAACGCCGTGCGCCAGTCGAACTGGAGCGCATCGAAGGTGTGCTCGCCGGCGAGCTGGAACGAACCCAGCTGGCGCTCATACCAGGCGGTCGCTTCAGTGCGCACGTTTTCACCGAGATCGGCGCCGGGCGCGTCGAAGTCCACGCCCTGCTCGATCTGGGCGTATTTGGACGTGGAGCGGACCAGCAGGCCGCTCGCGGTGACGTTGTGGTCCGTCATGTCGAGGCTGGCGCTGGCGAATGCGTTGAGCACGACATCGCCAACCGTTGTGTCGGTCTGCATGTCGGTCGTGAGCGCGTTGCCGACCACTTCCTCACGATGGGCGCGGCGCGTGCGCCAGGAATTCTCGTAGCCGACAACACCGACGAGACCGACGGTGTAGCCGTCGCCATCGATGGCCGTACCGGCGCTGGCCTCGAGTTCGAAATCGGGCAGAAGGTCCTCGGCGAACAGGACGTTGACCGGCGAGTTGGCGAGGCTTTCGCCAATCTGTTCGAGTTGTTCATCCGAGAAATTGGCGTCGGTGATCTGGAGGTTCTGGTTGATCGCCCAGCTCAGAGCGCCGGGCATCGGACGGACGTGATCGTCAATCCCCAGCCAGTCGAGGTCGCTGCCGCGATAGACCGTGCCGCGTCTATAGGTCGACTCGGTAGACCAGGCCGTGCCCACCTTGGCGTTGAGGAAGGGATGGACCGGGATACGAAGCGTCCGAAGATCGACGATGCCGCCGCCGAATTCGCCGGGATAGTTCGGGGAGAAAGTCTTCTGCACCGTGGCGCCGTCGAGAATATTTGACGGGAACAGATCGAGCGGCGCCTGACGGCGAAGCGGCTCGGGGCTCGGCAAGGGAGAGCCGTTCAGCAGCGCCGAGGAATACCTGTCGCCAAGGCCACGTACATAGACGAAGCGCCCCTGCACAACCGACAGGCCGGTCAGGCGCGTCAGCGCCGCCGCAGCATTATCGTCGCCCGTGCGGGCCAGGTCTTCGCTGGAGAGGAAGGACGCCACCTCCGACGTCTCCCGCATCGGCTCGGGAATGAACGCGCCAAGCACGACAACGACGTCGCGTCCGGCGCCGGCCTCGCCTTCCGGCGGCTGGTCGGCGGGGTTCTGGGCGGTGACCGCCTCCTGCGCGAGGGCGATCTGCGGCGAGATCAGAAAGGTCGTCAACAGCAACGCGCGGTTGAAGAGAAGAGCTTTGAGGGCCATCGGCTTTCCCATAATCGAAGGTCTGGAGCGGTAGCGGGCGGCGCCCCTGGACGCCGCCCTGTACGCATGGATCAGCAGGTCGAACCGGCGGCCAGGCCGCACGTCCAGCCCTGCCACCAGGTGTCGGCGCTGTTGCGGACCGCTCCGATGTAGTCGGTGGCGACAAAGAACGGGTCCAGCGTCGATGCATCGACAGCCGTGCGGGCATTCTCGGCCGCGCCGTTGACGAAGGTGTTCGTCAGCGTGGAAGCGATCGTGGTCGAGTTGTTCGCGCCCGCCGTAACGAAGGCGAGCGATGCGGCGTTCGGTTGCGTGGGGCAGTCCATCAGGACCGAGGCGAACTCCGGCGGGAGGCTGGCGTTGGCGTTGGCAGCTTCGAGGCAGACGCTGGAGCCGCGAACAACCGAATTGACGATCCGCGCCGAGGCGCCCGGCGTGCCGGCCGAGTTGTTCAGCGAGATACCCTGGATGTCCGCGCCCGAGAAGTTCTGCGGGATACCAACAAAGGTGAAGTTCGACAGGGTCGGACGGGTGTTCATGCCAGCGCCGTTATTGAGCGCCGACACGGTGCGGTTGGAGCACTCGACCAAGCGATCCGGGCCGCCCGACTGCGTGAGGGCCTGAACAACGATGCCGAACTGCACGTTGCCGGTATAGCCATCGTCGCAGTCGAAGGAGTCATCCAGCGCGCCGGTGATGACCAGGTTGCGGATATTGACGTTGCCGCCGAAGAATTCGACGCCATCGTCGCCCGAGTTGTGGATCTGGACGTTGTTGATCGTCGTGCCGTTGCCGACGCCAGCCAGCGTGAGACCGTTGAGATCGTCGCCAGCCGCTGCCGAGGTGAGGAAGGCGCCCGGATACTTGATCTGCAGGAAGGCGATACGGCCGGAGTTGTCGTTCGCGACGGCGCCGCCGTAAAGAGCGTCGCGGCCGGTCGCGGCCGTGACGCCATCGACGGCGTTCTGGCAGTCGACCGTACCCGAGGCGACGGCCGTGTTGCAGCCCTTGGTCGGAGCGCGGCCGAGGATGATCAGGCCGGCCCATTCACGCGAAGCCGTGAGCGGATTCGACTGCGTGTTCGTGACGTCGGCCAGCGATGTCATCACGACCGGCGCAATGGCCGTGCCATTGACGAATATCTGCGAGCCGCGATTCACGATGATCATGTCCGAAGCCGCATCGCCATAGAGGGTGACGCCAGCATCGATGGTGAGCGAAGCGGCAGCGCCGGCCGTTCCGGCGGCGCCACGATCCACGCCCACGTCAACACGGTTGGAGATCTCGTAGACATTGCCGGCCGTAAGCCGCAGATTGCCTGCGATCACGCCCGAGAGGACGCAGCGGTTCTGGCCGTTGAGCGTTCCGCCCGCCGTCGTGCCCGCCGGGCAGCCCGGATTCGGGAACAGGTTGAACGTCCAGCTGGCAGCCCAGTTCGAGGCAGCCGTTTCGGTCGGCGAGAAGGCGCCGATATAGCTGACCGCCTGGAAGAACGGGTTCAGACCTGTGGCGTCGAATGGCGTGCGCGCAAGCTCGGCGGGGCCCGGAAGGAGACCCGAGAGCGAACTGGCGGTCGTCGTCGTGTTGTTCGTGCCGGCGTTGACGATCGCGAGCGACGTGGCATTTGGCTGCGACGGGCAATCCATCAGCACCGAGTCGAAGCGCGGCGCCGGGCTGGTATTGGCGGCGTCGAGCGAAGCGCAGGTGGTGGAGCCGGTGAAGACCGAATTGACCACGCGACCCGATCCGCCGGGCGAACCGCCCGTGTCGTTGAACGAGATCGCCTGGATCGCCGAACCCGCTGCGTTGGCCGGAACACCGATCGCCGTGAGGTTGGAGATCGTCGGGAAGGTATGGAGCGAACCGCTGGCGCTGGAGATGGCGCGGTTCGACCATTCGAACATGCGGTCAGGGCCGCCGGTGCGGCCGGTCACCGACTGGCGGATCACGGCGTACTGCACATTGCCCTGCCAGCCTTCATCCGTGTCGAGGCTGTCGTCGAGCGCGCCGGTGATGACGATATTGCGCAGGTTGACCGTGCCGCCGAAGATTTCGATGCCGTCATCGCCCGAGTTGTGGACCTGCGTGAAGGTGATGTCCGTGCCGGAACCGACGCCGCCCAGCGAGAGACCGTTGAGATCGTCGCCCGCGGCAGCCGAGGTGAGGAACGCGCCGGGGTAACGTATCTGGACGAAGCGCATCGTGCCGGAGTTGTCGCCCGGCGTCGCGCCGCCATAGAGCGCATCCCGGCCGGTGGCGGCGGTGACGCCTTCGATGGCGTTCTGACAGTCCACCGTGCCTTGCGCAACGGCGGTGTTGCAGCCACGGATCGGGGCGCGGCCCAGAAGGATCACGCCGCCCCAGAGACGATCGGTGGTATCGGCATTCGCAGTGCCTTCGATATCGGCGCGGCCGGTGAATACGATCGGCTGCGAAGCAGTGCCGACGGCGTTGATGCGGCTGCCGCGGTTGACCACCAGCATGTCGCCGGCGAGCTGGCCAAAGATGCGAACGCCGGGCTCGACGGTCAGCGTGGCGGCGACGCCCGTGCTGAGCGTGCCGGCCGCGCCGATGTCACGGCCGATATCGACGCGGCCGTTGAGGCGGTAGACGACGTTCGCGACGTTGGTGAGCGTGGTGTTGGCGAGGACTTCGCCGGTGACGTTGCAGATCGTGAGCGAACCAAGCGCGCCGGCGTTCGTCGTGCCCGACGGGCAGGTCGCAGAACCGCCGCCGCCACCACCGCCGCCGCCCGGAGATCCGCCGCCGCCGGGAGGCGTGCCCGGATTGGTTGCGCCCGGAGAGGCAATGTCAGAGCCCTGCGTGCAGGCGCCAGTCGCCAGCATCAAGGCAACGAAGCTTGCTCGCATCGCTGTCAGCGTTCTCATTGAAGTCCCCTTCCGGCCCGAGTGCGCGACACCCGCGTGCGGGCGCCGGCTGCTAAATCACGAGGGGGTCTTAGGAGGGGACGTTATCGGATTGATGACACGCATCGCATGCGCGACGAGACTTCAGACATCTCATGCGCGCCGATGCAAATCGCGGCGCGCGTGATGTAGGAGAGCAACAAACGTGACAGATCGGCTGCGATTATATGACGGTGCGCGCACATGCTGCGCCGCCCCGCAATCGCAAGAGACGCATCGCGCCCTTGCACATTATGGTCTAGCAACAGCGCTGGTGAAGAGCGTCACATGACAGATCCGGCACACGCGAAAATCACGAATCGTCCGCACGCGGCCAGCGGCCTGCTGTCTGCGATAGCCCTGTCGCCAACGAAAGCCGTCATCGCCATCATTGTCGGCGCAATCGCCGGGGCGCTTGCGTTTGCGCGCACGGACGCGGCGGCCCCATGGGCGGGCGCTGCGCTGGCGATCGTGCTGGCCTGGTCTGCGATGATCGATATCGACCGCTACCGCCTGCCCGACCTGCTCACGCTGCCGATGATCGCGGGCGGACTTCTTTACTGCGCGATGATCGAGCCAGCCGCAGCGCCGCATCATCTGATCGGCGCGGCGGCGGGCTATCTCTGCCTTGTGCTGGTCGCGGAACTCTATCGTCTGGTCCGCAAGCGAGACGGGCTGGGCCGCGGGGACGCCAAGCTGATGGCGGCGGCAGGCGCCTGGCTGGGCTGGAAGGCGCTGCCGTTTGTCGTGCTCGGCGCATCGGTTGGCGCGCTCGTTGTTGTCGTGGTGATGGCGGCGATCCAGGGGCGCCCGGCTCTTGCGCGGCCGCTTCCCTTCGGACCATTCATCGCAATCGCCTTCTGGGCGGCATGGCTCGCAAGACCGTGGCCCGCAGGCTGATCCACAAACGCACCCAGGGAGAGCTAAAGCGTTCATCCGCTGCGCGGC
>CAZGWV010000106.1:9872-11755 GCA_964529555.1 uncultured Rhizobium sp. | reverse complement strand
TGCGGCGCCGAAGCTGATGGAGTCGCTCGCGTTCGGCTTCGGCCTTCACATCGTTTGCTTCGCGATCCTGCTCGCCAGCCTGCCATGGCTGATGCGGCCGGATCGGAGCGCTGCCTCCGGCTAGATGCCGTGGGGCGCCCTGTTCACGGACGTCTCTGCGGATTAGCGTGGGCTGTCGGAAAGGCGCCCGCCCTTCGCGGGGCGGCTGTTTGAGGGGCAGGGCATGGCTAATCGCAAGGACAGACGCAAAGCCGCCGCCGTGAGGCGATCCTCGGGCGGCATGTCGGCGAAGGAACAGCGCCAGCTGATCATCGGCGCGACAGTTGCCGTCGTCGTGGTGTTCGGCGTGTTGCTGTTCTTCATCTGGCCGAAATAGGTCGCGACGGTTTCGTTTTCCGTCCTGATCCGTAGCGCAATTTCAAACTGACCCACTACCAATTCCAGACTCCGTTTGACTCTGGAACGGAGCTGGGTTTATTGGAACAAATAGGGAACAAATTTGCAGGACGCGCGACGTGCAGAGGGTTGAGCTGGAAGTCTTGAGGCGGGAGGTGGCGCGGCTCGAGCGGGGGTCTTCGGCGGTTGCCTCGGCGCGCTTTTCGACCGGCGTCGCTAGTCTCGATGACAGCATCGGCGGCGGGCTTGCGCGCGGGGCGATGCATGAGGTGTTCGCGGGCGGCGTGCTGGACGAGGCGTCGGCGGCGGCTTTCGTGATCGGGCTGGCGCTGCGCGCGGCGCCGGCCGCGCCCGTGGTGTGGGTGCGCCAGGATTTCGTCGGGCTGGAGCTTGGCGAGATCCATGCGCCCGGCCTTGCCGAGCTTGGCCTGTCGCCCGATCGGCTGATCCTCGTGAAGGCGCGCGATGGGCCCGGCGTGCTGCGCGCGGGCGAAGAGGCGGCGCGATGTCCGCCGCTGGGCGCTGTGATCATCGAGCCGTGGGGGAATCCCAAGACGCTCGATCTTGTGGCCTCGCGGCGGCTGATGCTGGCGGCCGGGCGGTCGGGCGCGCCGGTGTTCATGCTGCGCGCGGGGGGAACTCCGCTGCCAAGCGCGGCGGCGACGCGATGGCGTGTGAAGGCGGCGGCGTCTGCGCCTCTTGAAGCGGATGCGCCGGGGCATCCGGCCTTTGAAGTCAGCCTGATGCGGGACCGTGCGGGAGGCGCCGGACGCAGCTGGATCGTGGAATGGAACCGTGATGTCCGCAGCTTCAGTCCAGCCCGATTTTGCAAGGATGTATCGGGGCAACGTGAATCGCCGCTATCTGGCGGCGTGGTTCCCGTATCTTCCGGCGGACCGCATTCTGAGGAGCAGATTCGCAGGCACGCGGGATAAGTCTGCCGCCCAGTCTCGGGAAGAGACGCTGCCGCTTGTGCTGGTCGAGAAGGTGAAGGGCGCAAGCTGTCTTGCCGCTGTCAGCCGCAATGCGCGGCGTGCGGGACTGATGCCGGGGCTTACGCTCGCCGATGCGCGTGCGCGCATTCCGCAGCTGTGGGTCGAAGAGATGGACCGCCAGGCCGACGCAGCCCTGCTGGACGCCATGGGGGAAGATTGCGACCGCGTGACGCCCATCGTTGCAGTCGATGCGCCCGATGGGCTGCTGCTGGATATAACGGGGTGCATTCATCTGTTCGGCGATGAAGCGGCGTTGCGGCGCGCCGTGTCGCTGCGTTTTCGGCGGGCGGGCGTTTCGGTGCGCACGGTGATTGCGGGGGCGGCGGATACGGCGCGGGCGTTGGCGCGGTTCGGACGCGTTGCGATTGTAGCGCCGGGTGGGGATGCGGCGGCGGTGAGCGGCCTGCCTGTCGTCGCGCTGGGGCTCAGTGCGCAGGATACGCTGGCGATTTCGCGCGCAGGATTGAAGACGATCGGGGCGCTGGCCGACCG
>CAZGWV010000106.1:0-9772 GCA_964529555.1 uncultured Rhizobium sp. | reverse complement strand
CCGACGGAGCGGTGCGCCGCCTGCAGGTGGAGACGGGAAGACCCGTGCGCGATGCGGCTGTCGTGCTGCGATTGTTCCGCGAGCGGATGGGTGTCCTTACCGATCCGCTCGATCCGGGATTCGGTTTCGACATGATAAGGCTGCATGTCTTGGGCGCCGTCGCGCTCGATCCGGTGCAGCCTGGCCTCGATAGACGGGCGGTTGAAGCCGGCGAGGTAGCCGATCTTGCCGACCGTCTGTCCACACGCTTCGGCCCGGAACGTGTGCTGCGCTTCGTTGCGGGGGATACGCACGACCCGGATCGCGCAGCCCGCGCCGTGCCGGTGATGCAGGAAGCTGGGCGCTCTCTGTCATGGCCCGCACTACGCGAAGGCGAGCCTCCGCTGCGCCCGCCGCGGGTGTTCGATCCGCCTCAGCCGGTGATGATTGCGCTCGCCGAAGTTCCAGATGGACCGCCGCGCGCCTTTCGCTGGCGCCGCATCGAGCATCGCGTCGTCGCGTACGAAGGCCCCGAGCGGATCGCACCCGAATGGTGGCGCGAGAATGCCGGAGAGGCGCGCGACTATTACCGCGTGGAAGATGCACAAGGCCGCCGCTTCTGGCTGTTCCGCGTCGGCGAATACGGAACAGGGCTCCCCCCGCCCAGCTGGTTCCTGCATGGAGCGTTCGCATGAGCGCGCCTTATGCAGAGATGGCGGCCGCCACCAACTTCTCTTTCCTGCGCGGCGCATCCGCCGGCCAGGACATGGTGCTGGAAGCCCTTCGCCTCGGTCACGAAGGCATAGGTATAGCTGATCGGAACACGGTTGCAGGCGTGGTTCGGGCATGGATCGCTCTCAAGCAGATACGAAAGGATGGTCAGCCGGTCCCCAGCAAGGTGAGGGAGGGAGGTTCGCCCGGCGAAACGGCATGGGTCGACCATCCCGATCAGGAGAAGCTGAAGGCGGAAAAACCCGAATTGTTGACGCACGCCAGAACATTCAAGCTGTGCGTTGGCGCCAGATTGGCTTTCGTCGATGGCACGCCTGACATCGTTGTTTATCCCGCCAACCGGGCCGGATGGGGGCGACTGTGCCGGCTTCTGACCCTGGGCAACATGCGAGCGCCGCCGGGCGAGGCGCGCGCCATCAAGGGCGAGTGCCGTCTTGTTCTCGACGATCTGCTGTCTTTCGCGCAGGATTTGCTGCTGATCGTCATTCCAGGAGCGGATGAGGCCGGACTCGCCGGCTTGCTGCCACGCTTGCGTGACCGTGTTCCGACATGGCTTGGCGTTTCCATGCATCGGCGCGGCGATGATACGCGACGGCTGGAGAGGCTGAAGCATATCGCGGCAGGCGCGGGCGTCCGCTTGATCGCGACAAACGACGCGCTCTATCACAATGCGGGACAACGCGATCTGCAGGACGTGATGTGTTGTATCCGTGAAGGCGTGACGCTCGAAGCCGCGGGGCGGTTGCTTGAGGTGAACGCCGAACGGCATCTCAAGTCTCCTGCGGAAATGGCGCGATTGTTCCGCGCGGCGCCTGAAGCGATGGCGGAGACGCAAGTTTTGCTCGGGCTGATCGATTTCGATCTCGATCAGCTGAAATACGAATACCCGCAGGAGCCCGTGCCGCCGGGCATGACCGCGCATCAGTATCTGAAAAGGCGCGTGTGGTTCCACGCCGGGATCAGGTACGGATGGCGAATTCCGAAAAAGGTGAAGCGTCTGTTGCGACGTGAGCTTGCCTACATCGAGGCGAAGGGGATCGCGCAATATTTCCTTACCATCTTCGATCTGGTGCGGGTTGCCGAAGACAAGGGCATTCTCTGTCAGGGGCGCGGATCGGCGGCCAACTCGGCGGTCTGCTATGTGCTCGGCATCACCTCGGTGAACCCGGCCACGTTCGATGTACTGTTCGAGCGCTTCCTGTCGAAAGAACGGGATGAACCGCCCGATATCGACATCGACTTCGAACATGAGCGGCGCGAGGAGATCATCCAGCACATGTATCGGCGTTATGGCCGCCATCGCGCGGGTATCGCCGCGACGGTGATCCACTATCGCCCGCGGAGCGCCATGCGCGAGGTGGGGAAGGTGTTCGGCCTTACTGACGATACGACTGCACAGCTTTCGGGTCTGGTGTGGGGCAGCTGGGGGCCGGCTCCTGCTGCGCGGCAATTGCGGCAGGCGGGGCTTGATCCAGACAATCCGGTGTTTCATCGCGCCTTGAGTTTCGCCAGCCGACTGCAGGGGTTCCCGCGTCACCTGTCGCAGCATGTCGGCGGCTTCGTTCTGACGCAGGGCAGGCTGGATGAGCTCGTGCCCATCGGTAATGCCGCGATGGATGACCGGACGTTCATCGAATGGGACAAGGACGACATAGACGCATTGAAGCTGATGAAGGTCGATGTGCTGGCGCTCGGCATGCTCACCTGCATCCGCAAGGCGCGCGATCTTCTCTATCGGCATGGCGGTCCGCGGTTGGGCTTGCGGGATTTTCCGCCGGAGGACCCGGTTGTCTACGACATGCTGTGCAAGGGAGATTCGATCGGCGTCTTCCAGGTGGAGAGCCGCGCGCAGATCAACATGCTGCCGCGCATGAAGCCGCGCGAGATGTATGATCTCGTGATTGAGGTGGCGATCGTTCGCCCCGGCCCGATCCAGGGCAATATGGTGCATCCATATCTCAAGCGCCGGAATGGGGAGGAAGATGTCGTTTTTCCCTCGCCATCGCCCAGGCATGGACATCCCGACGAGCTGTACATGGTGCTGAACAAGACGCTCGGCGTTCCGCTGTTCCAGGAGCAGGCGATGAAGCTTGCGATGGTGGCGGCGGAATTCTCATCGGAAGAGGCAAATGGCCTGCGTCGCGCCATGGCGACGTTTCGCAATGTCGGCGCCATGCACAAGTTCGAGGCGCGTATGGTGGAAGGCATGGTTGCGCGTGGTTACGAACGCGACTTTGCACAGCGCTGTTTCGAACAGATCAAGGGGTTTGGGTCTTACGGCTTCCCCGAAAGCCATGCAGCGGCGTTTGCGCAGTTGGTCTATGTGTCTTCATGGCTGAAGCGCCATCATCCGGCGGCATTTACGTGTGCGCTGCTGAATTCGCAGCCGATGGGGTTCTATGCGCCGGCGCAGCTGGTGCGCGATGCGCAGGAGAAAGGGGGCGTCGAAGTCCGGCCTGTCGATGTGAACTTTAGTCATTACGACAACACGCTGGAGCGGCGGGAAGATGGAACGTTCGCGTTAAGGCTGGGGTTCCGGCAGGTGGAGTGGATGCGGGAGGATGATGCCGCGAACCTCGTTGCGCGGCGAGGCGCGAGATATACGAGCGTGCAGGACATGCGCGAGCGTGGGCGGGTTTCGACGCCAATGTTGCGAAGGCTGGCAGACGCGGATGCGTTCCGTTCGCTTGAACAGGACAGGCGCGAAGCGATGTGGGATGTGCGCCGCCTGCCGGATGACGACCTGCTGCCGCTGTTTGCCGCCGCGCGGGCGCGTGAACTGGGCGAGGAACCGGAAAGCCATCTTCCCGAGATGCCCCTGCGCGAGCATGTGGCGGCGGACTATCAGACAACGCGCCTGTCGCTTAAGGCGCATCCGATGAAGATCCTGCGGCCGGTGTTCGCGCCGGAACGGATACTATCGTGCAAGCAGACAAACGAGCTCGCCGACGGGCGCTGGGCGCGCACGGCAGGCGTCGTGCTGGTGCGGCAGAGGCCCGGCAACGGCAAGGCGATCTTCATCACGCTGGAGGACGAGACGGGAATCGCCAATGCGCTGTTATGGGCGCGGGTGTTCGAGCGGTTCCGTGCGGAAGTGATGGGTGCGAAGCTGTTGGTGATCGAGGGCAGGGTGCAGAAGAGCAAGGAAGGCGTCACCCACCTGATGGGCGCGCGCGTGTTCAACCGCAGCGGCGAGCTTTCTCGCCTGTCAGAGGATCATGTGCCGGAGATCGAACCGATGCACGCCGGCGAGATCAGGCCTCCCCAGTATCCGCGCGGACCCACTGCGCCAGAAATCACGGGGCCGGACGGCCTGTTCCGTCATCCGCGCGATGTGCGGATACTTCCGAAGTCGCGCGACTTCCACTGATTGCGGACGGCGGCGCTCTACTCGCTGATCGTGACGATGTAGGCGATCAGCGCGTCGGCCGCCTGCACGTCGAAATCGAACAGCGGCATCTCGTCATGGCCGACGCGCATCGCCTCAATGAATCGATAGGCGAGGCGATCGGCGTCGTTCACCGCCAGCACGTTGCGAAGCGGCGGGGCCTCGGGATTCGGGCTTCTGCCGGTGCGGCCGATCGCATGGCACTGTGCGCATTCACGCTCGGCAATCTCGCGACCCGCCGCGATCTGGCCCTCATCGGCGTTCAAGGTGACGCCCGGCCAACCATTGGCCTCTGCCTCTCCATCCGGCTGGATTTCAGGCGATGCGCAGGCTGCCAGCATGGTCAGAACACAGCCGGCGCCAATGAGCCCACGCAAGAGAGGCGGCGGTCCGAAAAGGGCGGCGATCATTGCTGCGTCCTCGCATCAGTTGGCGTGCAACATTGCGCCTTCGTCAGCAGAGCCGCCTTCGCCGAGATTTTCAAGGATGTCGCGGCGCAGGATGCGGCAATGATAGAGCGATTCCATGCGGATCCAGCCGCGGCGCTGGAACTCGGACATCTTGCGCGAGACGGTTTCGAGGCGAAGACCGAGGAATTCCGCCATATCGCCACGGCGCATCGGCATGTCGAACTGGCCATCGTGTCCGTTGTCGCAGAGATCGCAGATCGTCAGCAGGAAGCTGGCGAGTTTCTGCTCGGCCGATTGCGAGCCCACTGCGGCCAGCTGAGCCTGCGCGGCGCCAAGTTGGCGGCCGACCTGGCGCAGAAGCTGATCAGCGAGCTTCCCGTCGGTGAGGCAGATTTCCGTGACGCGCGCCATCGGAATGAAGCGGACGGAAACGGGCGTGATTGCTTCGGCGCCGTTTGAGTGATCGGCATCGGACTCAAGCCCGAGCACCGAGCCCTTGTTGGCAAAGCCGACGATCTGGCGCTGTCCGTCGATCAGCGTGCGGTAGAGTTTCACCCAGCCCGATTCGACCACATAGAGGCCATCGCGCGCATCTCCTTCATAGTAGAGATGGTCGTGGGCGGCGATATGGCGTGTTGTGGCGCGCTGGGATGCGCGCTCGCCTGCGCCGGGTTTCGGGTGGAACATCTCGGTCGAGAAGCCGGTGATTGCTCCGCCTGCGATGCACATGACTGCCTCCTGTCCGTGTGGCGGGGAGATCAATGCGCCCGTCGTCTGGCTGGGCTTTGCCGGAGTGTGTCTGCCTGTGTGACGAAGTGTGTCTGGGCGCGCGAGGCTGTGGAATTCAGTCGCAAGAATCGCGGTTTTCGCGCGCTCGCGACGAGAGGCCGCAGAGGCGAAGAAACTAGCGGTCGATGACGCGGAAGTTCGTCGGCGGTGCGCGGCGTATGCGGGTAGAGCGGACGTGCTCCGGCTCCAGCGCGCTCACCACCTGGTCGAGCACGCGCAGTGTTGTCGCCAGATCCTGGTCGCTGACGCCCGCAAACACGATGTCGCGCATGTCCGATGCGACGGCGTCAACCTCGGCGATGATGCTCTGTCCGGCAGGCTGGATGACGACCAGCTTGGCGCGACGGTCGCCGGCTGCCTCTGTGCGCTTTACGAGATTCTGCGCTTCGAGCGCATCGAGCAGGCGTACCAGGGTGGGGCCCTGAACACCCATGCGTTCGGCGAGGTCGGACTGGATCAAGCCCTCGGGCGCGTGAGACAGGAAGTAGAGGGCGCTCCAGCGCGCCTCGGTCTGGCTGGTCGATTTCACGCGCTCGGCGAAGCGTGCGCGGAAACGGCGCGTGGCCAGCGCGGATCTGAAAAAGGTTTCGATCTGAAGCTTGGCCCGCTCCGGCGATGTCTGCGTGACAGCTACTGCGCCCATGACGTTTGCAAGCTCCCGTGCCGCCAAGCGCGAGCGTGGATCATGTCCATCGACAGGCTAGGCAGAATGGACATTACAGTGTTTGCAAATGCCCAAACAGTCAGTTTCGATGGTTTTATGCGTGAACTATTCTCATGCGTCGGTTCGGCCACATTGGTACACATCAGGATCAGGCGCGATCCGGGCGACAAGTTGCCCTAGGGAAAATCGATCAGATCGCGAGGCTATGCCGGCCTGCTTGCGGCGCGAGGTCGGGATCGAAACAGGCAGCGACGTTGCGGACATAGGGGCGGCCTTGTGCGGTTACGCTCAGGGTGCGGCCCGCGAGTTCCGCCAGGCCGGATTCGATGGTGCGCGCGAGTCGGAGAGGCGGCGAGAGTAGCCACCGATCGGGCAGATCGACGGTGAAATCGCACATCAGGCGTTCGATGATGTGGGCGACGGCCATGTCGTCCTCGGACAGCGTCACGCCGCGAACGACGGGCGAGCGGCGCTCGGACAGCGCTTCGCGATAACGGGCCGTATCGGCGACGTTCTGGTAGATCATGCCGGGCAGAGACGAGATGGAAGAGGCGCCAAGGCCGATCAGGGCGACGGCGTCGTCGTCGGTATAGCCCTGGAAGTTCCGGCGCAGTTCGCCCCTGCGCTCGGCCGCAGACAGCGAATCGCCAGGCGCTGCAAAGTGATCGAAGCCGATGGGAAGATAGCCTGCCTGTTCCAGCGTGCAGGCGGCGGCTTCGGCTTGCCGGAAGCGCTCCTCGCCGCCGGGCAATTCACTGCTGTCGATGCCCTTCTGGTGCTTCTTCATCCAGGGCACATGAGCGTAACCGAAGACCGCAACGCGATCGACATCCTGCATGGCGGCGAAGGTTGCCGTCTCGATGACGTGGTCTGACGTCTGGCCGGGAAGGCCGTACATCATGTCAATGTTGATGCCCTCGACACCGGCGCGGCGCAGGCGTTCGATTGCCGTCGCGATGGAATCGCGCGGCTGGATGCGGTTGATGCGCTTTTGCACCTTGGGATCGAGTATCTGCACGCCGAGGCTGGCGCGCGTGAGACCGTTACGTGCGAATGCGTCGATGACGGCGGGCGACAGACCGCGCGGGTCGGATTCGGTAGCGATGGCGGCATAACGGTCGAAGGCGAAGTTCGCGCGCAGGGCGGCGAACAGGCGATCGATCTGGGCGGGGTTCAGAATATCGGGCGAGCCGCCGCCGAAATGGACGTGGCTGACGTGTGCATCGCGCGGGAGCAGGGCGGCGACCTGGGCGATCTCGGCCGCTAGCGCATCGAGATAGCTTTCGACAGGATCGGCCAGCGTCGGCACGCTCGTATGGCATCCGCAATACCAGCAGAGCTTCTGGCAATATGGGACGTGCAGGTAGAGCGAGAGTTTCGACGCAGCCGGAAGCGCGCCCAGCGCCGCGCTGACCGCGCCACGGCCGATGCCGCCATGGAAGCGGTTGGCGGGCGGATAGCTGGTGTAGCGCGGCAGTTGCTCCTGCGCGAACTCGGGCATGTAGACCCAGCGCCGCGCGGTCGATCTGTCAGGGCGCGCCGAGGCGATCATCTGGACGCAGCCACAGGTGTGGCGGCGGGTGCGGCATGGTCGCGCGCGATGTGCATTACGGCGGCGATTGCGACGAGTATCCCGCCGGCCGTCAGTAGGGTGCAGCCGGTGCAATGTTCATGGCCCGACAAGGCGAACACGGATGTATCCCCGCACCATGACGCGGCCATCTCTGCGGCGAGCCCGGCATCGCAGGCGCGCGTGAAGGCGCCGGCTACGGCAATGGCGACACCGGACAGGAATACAGCCACTGATTTCACAGGCGCCTCCACATCGACCGCCGCGACGTGTCGCGGTCGGCGCCGTCGATCTATTCGCAAGCGCGCCTGTGCTGTTTGAGCTGAGTCAAAGGCCGCTCGCCGCCGCGCTGGCAGGTGCACCTCGCGAGGGCGGCCAACCGGGCCGTCCGCCTGCGAGGACGATATCATGGCGGCGGATACTTCGCGCACGGCGCGGCTCGATCCCAGTGCTGCAACCGTCGGCATGGTGCTGATGGTGGTTCTCGTGCTCGGCTTCGCCGGGGCGGCGAACGCGACGGATGCGGGCTTTGCCGCGCACAGCTGGATGTTCCTCATCGCGGCGGGAGCGGGAATTGCGGCGTTGCTCGGCTGGCATGAGTCCGGCGACAGGACGCCGACATTCGACAAGGCGTTCTACGAGGAGGGCGTGGTCAAGGCCGGCGTCGTCGCGACGATGTTCTGGGGGATTGCGGGCTTTCTCGCCGGCCTGATCATCGCGCTGCAACTGACCTGGCCGAACATCTTCTATTTCGCGGATATGCCCTGGACCAGCTTCGGCAGGCTGAGGCCGCTGCACACGTCGGCGGTGATCTTCGCGTTCGGCGGCAACGCGCTGATCGCAACATCCTTCTATGTCGTGCAGCGCACTTGCCGCACACGGCTCGCCGGCGGCATGTGGCCGTGGTTCGTCTTCTGGGGCTATCAGCTCTTCATCGTGGTGGCGGCGACCGGCTATCTGATGGGCATCACGCAGGGCAAGGAATACGCCGAGCCCGAATGGTATGCCGATCTCTGGCTCACCGTCGTCTGGGTCGCCTATCTCGCCGTCTTCCTTGCGACCATTCTGCGCCGCAAGGAGCCGCACATTTACGTGGCAAACTGGTTCTACCTCGCCTTCATCGTGACGATCGCGCTGCTCCACATCGTCAACAACATCTCGTTGCCGCCCAGCATGGCGGGCGCCAAGTCCTACTCGCTGTTCAGCGGCGTGCAGAGCGCGCTGATCCAGTGGTGGTATGGCCACAATGCGGTGGGCTTCTTCCTGACCGCCGGCTTCCTCGCGATGATGTACTACTTCATCCCGAAGCGGGTCGAGCGGCCGGTGTGGTCCTATCGTCTCTCCATCGTCCACTTCTGGTCGCTGATCTTCATCTATATCTGGGCGGGTCCGCACCACCTTCACTACACGGCGCTGCCGCAATGGGCGCAGACGCTGGGCATGACGTTCTCGATCATGCTGTGGATGCCGAGCTGGGGCGGCATGATCAACGGCCTGATGACGCTCTCGGGCGCATGGGACAAGCTGCGCACCGATCCCGTCGTGCGGATGTTGGTTGTCTCCGTCGCCTTTTACGGCATGGCGACCTTCGAGGGCCCGCTGATGTCGGTGCGCGAGGTCAACGCGCTGTCGCACTATACCGACTGGGGCATCGGCCACGTTCATTCCGGCGCGCTTGGCTGGGTCGGCTTCGTCACCTTCGGGTCGATGTACTGCCTGACGCAGTGGGTATGGAAGCGTCCGAAGCTCTACTCCAACGCTCTTGTCGAGTGGCATTTCTGGATCGCGACGCTCGGCATCGTTCTCTACATCTGCTCGATGTGGGTGTCGGGCATCATGGAAGGCCTGATGTGGCGCGCCTATAACGATTTCGGTTTCCTCGAATACTCCTTCGTCGAAACCGTCAGCGCCAAGCACATCTCCTATATCATCCGCTCCCTTGGCGGCGGGCTGTTCCTGCTGGGCGCGCTGATCATGGTTTACAACCTGGTGCGCACCGCGCGCGGCGATGTTCCCGTCGAGGATCGCAACCGCGCGCCTGCCGCTCCCGCACTCCAACACGCTGAATAGGTGACGCATGGCGAAGGCCAAGAAAGCCGGTTGGCTGTTCCGCAATCACAAGTATTTCGAGAAGCACAGCTACATCCTTCTTGTCGGTATCCTGATCACCGTCGCCATTGGCGGCCTGATCGAGATCGCGCCGCTGTTCTATCTCAAGAACACGATCGAGAAGGTGGAGG
>CAZGWV010000105.1:0-11846 GCA_964529555.1 uncultured Rhizobium sp. | reverse complement strand
GAACCGGGGACCTCAGGATTATGAGTCCTGCGCTCTAACCAGCTGAGCTATCCCACCGCAGCCATGAGGCGCAGGGGTATACGTCCACCGGCGCCGCAGCGCAAGGCGGGGATCGCCCCTGCCCAAACAGCCTATTTTACGAGGAATTTCTCGCGCTTCTCGCCCTTGCGCTCCAGGGTGCGCAGCCATTTCGGGGTCGGCCCCCGGCCGGTGTAGATCTCGCCATTGGGGCCGACATATTTCGGCTTGAGCTTCACGCCCTTGTCCGAGCGCTGGCGGCGGCCGCCCGAGCCCTTGCCCATGAGCTCTTCGAGGCTGAACCCTTCCGCGCTCGCCAGAGCCTTCAGCTTGGCCAGAGCATCCGTCTTGGCCTCTTCCTTCCGCGCCGCGATCGCCTTCTGGACGCGGGCGGAAAGCTCGTTGAGGCCGGCGAGCGAGAGATTGTCGATGTTGGGAAGCTTTGACGCCATTGGCAGACCTTGCACTCTCGCAATTTCATGCGGAACTCTTCCAACCCGATCCCCAGATATACCACCACACGTAATTTGTCTAAACAAATAAGATTGACGTCAGTGTTGGATATTGCGCCCGCTCAGGCGAGTCGGCGCGCGTGCCAGGCGATGTGCTGCTCGATGAAACTGGCCATGAAGAAATAGGAATGGTCATACCCGTGCTGCATGCGAAGCGTCAGCTTCTGCCCCGCCTCGCGGCACGCCTCTTCCAGCAGTTCAGGCTTCAGCTGCTCGACAAGAAACTGATCGCCCAGCCCTTGATCGACGAGGATGTCGTCGAAATAGCCATGCGCCAGCCCCTCGCGCAGCAATTCGCAAGCGTCATGTCTATGCCACGCTTCGCGGTCGGGGCCGAGATACGCCGTGAACGCCTTCTTGCCCCACGGGCAATTCATCGGCGATGAAATTGGCGCAAACGCCGAAACAGACCTGAAGACGTCCGTATGCCGAAGGGCGAGCGTCAGCGCGCCGTGCCCGCCCATCGAATGTCCCGAAACGCCAAGGCGCACGGGGTCGGCCGGGAAGGCCGAACGGACCAGCGGCGCAAGCTCATCGACGATGAACGATTCCATCTTGAAATGCCTCGCCCACGGCGCCTGCGTGGCGTCGAGATAAAATCCCGCACCCTGCCCGAGGTCATAGGCCGGATCGTCCGCAACGTCCGTTCCGCGCGGCGATGTATCGGGCGCCACGATCATCACGCCGTGTCTGGCCGCGGCAGGATAAGCACCGGCCTTTGTCGTGAAATTGTCTTCTGTACAGGTGAGCCCCGACAGCCAGAGCAACACGGGAAACGGTCCCGGTCCTTCCGGCGTGAAGACGCTGAACGTCATGGGTGTGCCGGTGACGGCGCTTTGCATGCGGCAATAGCGAAGGTCTCCGTCGCAAACACGATGCGCTTTTACAGTTTCGAGGGTCACGCTGTCTCCGGGGCTGGCGGCGACGGTGCGCCGGGCATACTGTGCGTCACGATCCGTCATCGCGTTCAGGAGTGCAAACATGAATCCGTGCATGGGCGTTTTTAGGGGCGTTTTCGTCGCGATGGGCATGACAGTCGCCCTGTTGGGGACCGGCGCCGCCTGGGCCGAAGATGCGGTTGGCAAATGGCTCGGCGTCGTCAAGGCGCCGGAGGCCGACATCCCCTTCAACCTGACGGTCGCAAAGGATGCCGCCGGCGCCCTCTCCGCAACGGCGGAGAGCCCGAGCCAGGCCCCCGGCATGGTGATCCCGACGGAGAATGTCGCAAGCGACGGCGACACGCTCAGTTTCGAGGTTGGGATGGCGCAGGGCAGCTACTCTGGAACATGGGACGCCGCGAACGCCGTCTGGATTGGCGTCTGGAAGCAGAACGGCTTCGAAATGCCGATGGAACTTCGCCGCGCGCCGTGAGGCGTCCGGGATTCCATAAGTAACAACTGTTGACTTTTGTTACTTGGCGCTCCAGTTCCTGTTCAGCACAGGAGCTATCGCCATGCATTCCAGACAACTCGGCCGTACCGGCCCCCGCGTTTCCGCCATCGGCCTCGGCGCCATGGGCATGTCGCCCGACTGGTATGGTCCCGTCGATCAGGACGAGGCGCTTGCAACCATTCACGCCTCGCTCGATGCCGGCGTGACGCTGATAGATACCGGCGATTTCTATGGCATGGGCCACAACGAGATGCTGATCGGCACGGCCCTTGAGAATGGGGCCCTGACGCAGGGCTCGAAGCGCGACAAGGCCATCCTCTCGGTGAAGTTCGGCGGACAGCGCGGGCCCGACGGGCAGTGGCTCGGCTACGCCACGGACAGGAATGCCACGCGCACCGCGCTCGCCTACACGCTGAAGCGCCTGCGCGTCGATTACATCGACATCTACCGCCCCGCGCGCGTGTCTCCGCTCGTGCCGATCGAGGAAACGGTCGGCGCTATCGCCGATCTGGTGAAGGAAGGCTATGTCCGCCATATCGGTCTCAGCGAGGCCGGCGTGGACACCATCCGCCGCGCCCACGCGGTCCATCCCATCGCCGACCTGCAGATCGAGTACGCTATCCTCACGCGCGGGGTGGAGAACAAGATCCTCCCCGTCCTGCGCGAGCTGGGCATCGGCATGACGGCCTATGGCGTGCTGTCGCGCGGACTTATCAGCGAAAGCGCGCTGGCGGGCGGCTCGCGCTCGGGCTTCCGCTCCGTGGCGCCGCGCTTCCAGGGCGAGAACCTCGACCGGAACCTCAAACTGGTCCGCGCGCTCAAGCAGATCGCGGAAGAGAAGGGATGCACCGTGGCGCAGCTCGCCATCGCCTGGGTCTACGCTCAGGGCGAGGACATCGTGCCCCTGATCGGCGCCCGCACGCGCGAGCGGCTGGCCGAGGCGCTGAAGGCGACCGAGGTGAAGCTCTCGCCCGAAGACATGACGCGCATCGAAGCGGCCGCCCCCGAAAGCGCCGTGGCCGGCACGCGCTATCCGGCAGCCCTCATCCCCACGCTCGACAGCGAACGATGAAAGGGTACACAGGCGGGCGTGAGCACTGATTCAATCCGCGACCGCATTCTCGACGCCGCCGTCGAGCAGCTGCGACGCCACGGCCCGGCCAAGACCGGCGTCGTGGATGTCGCACGCGCGCTCGATATGAGCCATTCCAACGTCTACAAGCACTTCGCCTCCAAAAGCGCCCTGTTCGACGCGGTGGCCGAGCGCTGGCTGGCGCATGTCATGGCCCCGCTGACGAAGATCGCGGCGGACCGGAAGACGCCAGCGCCGAAGCGGCTGAAGGCGTGGGTGCGCCAGCTTGCCGACGTGAAGCGCCGCAAGGTGCTGGACGACCCGGAAATGTTCGCCGTCTACGGCGCGGTCACGCGCGATGCCCATGCCGTGGTGGCGCAACACCTCGCGCATCTGCATGGCGAGATCGGCGAAATCCTGCGCGATGGCGCCAAGGCGGGCGACTGGTCGCTGAAATCGGCGGACGCCGCCGCCAGGCTGATCCTGAACGCGACGTCGCGTTTCCATCACCCTGCCATGGTGCAGCTGGACGGAGGCAAGAGCGACCTGAAGGAGCTCGACGCCGTGATGGACGTGTTGATCGCGGGCCTGCAGGCGAAAGGCTGAAGGCCGTTCAGCCGGTGCGAAGGCCGCCGCCGTCGTCGCCACGATGGACCACTTCGAAGCGGCCGCGCTGGGACATCATCCACACCGAGCCTTCATGGCCGCTGGCCTCGAACAGGCCGACGCCGCATGCCTGCGCCGAGCGCCGCGCGCGATAGAGGGCGGGGCCTGATGAATCCCAGTGGAAGCTTGCCTGCACGATGCTCTGCGTGAAGCTGTAGATGGCCAGTCGCGCCGCTGCCGGATCGTCTTCATCGAGCGCATGCGGATCGCGCCGGCCGGGGAATCCCTGCGCCATGTCGCGATGCCAGTTGCGTAGCGGCGCAGTCGTGCGCGAGGCGTCGCCGCCCACGCCGGCGTTTCCATCTCGAAACGCGCGGCTCACCCAGTCGAGAAAATCGTACCGATCGCGCGGCGCCGCGAAGAGATCGAAGGCAAAAAGATCGTAGGCCAAGGCTGTCGGATCCGCTGGAAGGACGATGATGCAGTCGCCGGCCAGGCGCTCCGGGAGCGCGCGCCTCGAACCCTTAGACAAATCATGGTTTCGTTAAGGCTTTCGGAAAGGGGTTCTGAAGATTTGCCGGATCGGGGCGGCGGAAGGTCTCAGTCCGCGTTCGGGTAGTTGAAGAACAACTGGTTCCCGTCCGGGTCCGTCACCACGAAAAGCCGGTATCCCCACCGCCCGTCCGTCACCGGCGCGCCGCGAGCTTCAAGCTCCGCACGCGCCGCATCCATGGTCGCTTGAGAGCCATCGCCCAGCGAAACGAACAGCAGCCCCTTGCCGCGCTTCTCCGGCCACTGGCTGGAGAAGATGATCGCACAGCCGTCGCGCTCAACCTGGGCTACGAAGATCGTGCCGGCTTCCTCGAACTTCCACGCCTCAGTGAAGCCGAGCCTGTCGCAATAGAAGGCGACTGACGCGGGAACGTCGGCGACGTGGAGAACGGGGCGGGCGTACTAGTCGGTTGCGGTCAGGATACATCCGCGAGAGCGATAAGTTTGAACTTGCGCTTGCGTGACAGCTTGGCGAGGAGGCGCTGATCGTCCGTTATCAGCGGGCAGCCGCGCGACTCGGCGATGGCGAGGTAGAGACAGTCGTAGAAGGGATGATCCAGGTCGGCCGAAATTTCCATGGCGCGGGTGGCGTGGTCTATATCCTGTTCAAGCGACACATAGGATACGCCGATATCCTGCAAGGCTGTCCGCGCTTGAGCGATGGTTGCAGCGCCGGTGCGAACATACTTCCAAAGAGCGTTGCCAAGCTCAGCCAGGATCAATTGCGGCGCCACCCGGACCGAGTATTGTCGCAGTACATTGAATGCATTTGGCGTCAGCGGCTGCGCGATGAACCACTTGACTGCTGTGCTGGCGTCTATCACCGCAGCGGTCACCAGTCATGCCCGTGATCATTGTCGCGATCTTCCCGGATCAGATCGGTCGCGTTCATGTGAGCGGGGGTAGGCTTTCCCATGGCCTGGATGCGTTTTGCGTTGGCGATCAGCTCTTCAGCGCTTGGCCGGGCTTCACGCCGGAGAACGTCGCGCAGGAGCTGTTCGAGCGACTTGCGCTCGCGCTCGGCCCGCGCCTTGAGGGACGCGACCACATCGTCGTCGATATTGCGGATGATCACCTGAGCCATGCGGGATTGATAGCATGATGCTAGCATATGCGCAAGAAGCGGCGGGGACTGGCTATCTGAAGGGCGCAGCGTGCGCACCAGTCAATCATCGGGCTCGTTCAGGATCACGTCGATCTCCCAAGGATGGGAGGTTTTGCAATTTTTCACGAGGCAGGCAGCGTGCACAAAAAAGGACTGGCCTGTCGGCGAACGCCCTTCCTTCCATCTGACAAAACTAGCCGCATTAAGAACGACGGCAGTTCCTTCCTCGCTTCGAGATATGCCGTTCGTGCAGAAGCAGCATTGATACTCGGACGGATCGTGGGTGGCGCTCAAAATACCACCACACTCCGAATGCTCTCGCCCGCGTGCATCAGGTCGAAGCCCTTGTTGATGTCTTCGAGCTTCAGCGTGTGCGTGATCATCGGGTCGATCTCGATCTTGCCGTCCATGTACCAGTCGACGATCTTGGGAACGTCCGTGCGGCCGCGCGCGCCGCCGAAGGCCGAGCCTTTCCATACGCGCCCCGTCACCAGCTGGAACGGCCGCGTTGCGATTTCCTTGCCGGATTCCGCCACGCCGATGACGATGCTCGTCCCCCAGCCGCGATGGCACGCTTCCAGCGCTTGCCGCATCACCTTGGTGTTGCCCGTGCAGTCGAATGTGTAGTCCGCGCCGCCATCGGTCAGCGCCACCAGATGCTGCACCAGGTCGGTCGTCACATTCGCCGGGTTGACGAAGTGCGTCATGCCGAACCGCTCGCCCCATTCGCGCTTGGAGGGGTTGATGTCGACGCCGATGATCTTGTCGGCGCCCACCATCTTGAGCCCCTGGATCACGTTGAGCCCGATGCCGCCAAGGCCGAACACGATGCAGTTCGCGCCCGGCTCCACCTTCGCCGTCTTCACGACAGCGCCCACGCCCGTGGTGACGCCGCAGCCGATATAGCAGGCCTTGTCGAACGGCGCGTCCTCGCGGATTTTCGCGAGCGCGATCTCGGGCAGCACGGTGAAGTTCGAGAAGGTCGAGCAGCCCATATAGTGATAGATCGTCTGTCCCTTGTAGCTGAAGCGGCTGGTGCCGTCCGGCATCAGGCCCTTGCCCTGCGTCGCGCGGATGGACGTGCAGAGATTGGTCTTCTGCGAGAGGCAGCTTTTGCACTGGCGGCATTCGGGCGTGTAGAGCGGGATCACATGGTCGCCCGGCTTCAGCGACGTCACGCCCGCGCCCACTTCGCGCACGATGCCAGCGCCTTCATGGCCGAGAATGGAGGGGAACAGCCCCTCGCTGTCGAACCCGTCGAGCGTGTAGGCGTCCGTATGGCAGATGCCCGTCGCCATGATTTCGACCAGCACCTCGCCCGCCTTCGGCCCTTCGAGATCAAGCTCGACAATCTCCAGCGGTTTCTTGGCTTCGAAGGCGACTGCGGCGCGGGTTTTCATGGTCAGGAACTCCGAAAATCTGCCGGGCAACGGGCCAGCATCCCGCCGCAAGGTCAAGGCTGAAATCGTGACAGCTTCCGCAACGTCGGGAATCGACGCGCACGCGGCGGCTCTGCTTAGACTGCGGGCATGATCAAGCCCGGCAAGAGCCCCTTCTACACCGATGAGCATGAAGCCTTCCGCGCCGTGGTGCGCCGCTTCGTCGCGAAGGAGATCGAGCCCTTCGCCAACGACTGGGACGAAGCCGGAGAATTCCCGCGCGAGCTTTACCGCAAGGCGGCGGGCATCGGCCTGCTGGGCCTCGGCTTCCCCGAAGCTTTCGGCGGAACGCCGGCCGACCAGTTCATGCGCATCGCCGTCTCGCAGGAACTGGCGCGCCACGGGGCAGGCGGCGTCAACGCCAGCCTGATGAGCCACGGCATCGGCGCGCCACCCATCGCCTTCGCCGGCAGGCCGGAGGTTCAGGCGCGGATTCTGCCGCAGATCATTGCTGGCGAGAAGATTTCCGCACTGGCGATCACCGAACCCAATGCCGGGTCGGACGTCGCGAACCTGCGCACGACTGCGCGACGCGATGGCGACCATTATGTCGTCAATGGCGAGAAGACGTTCATCACATCCGGCATGCGCGCTGATTATCTCACCGTGGCCGTGCGCACGGGCGGGGCGGGTCCGGGCGGCGTCAGCCTGCTGCTGGTTCCCGGCGACACGCCGGGTCTCTCGCGCACGAAGCTCAAGAAAATGGGCTGGTGGGCGTCGGATACGGCGACGCTCCATTTCGACTATTGCCGCGTCCCTGCCGAATATCTGCTCGGCGAGGAGGGTGGCGGCTTCCCGCTGATCATGCGCAACTTCAATTCAGAGCGCATGGGCATGGCCGCCTCCTGCACCGCCTACGCCCGTGTGTGCGTGGACGAGGCGATGGCCTACGCCCGGCAGCGCGAAACATTCGGCAAGCCGCTGGCCCAGCATCAGGTGATCCGTCACAAGCTGGTCGACATGATGCAGAAGGTCGTGGCCACGCAGTCGATGCTCGAACTGCTCGCATGGCGGCTGACGCAAGGCGAAAGCCCCGTGGCCGAAATCTGCATGCTGAAGAACCAGGCGACGCAGACAATGGCCTACTGCGCCTCCGAAGCCGTGCAGATATTCGGCGGCGCCGGCTTCATGCGCGGCGCAAAGGTCGAACGCATCTATCGCGAGGTGAAGGTGAATGCGATCGGCGGCGGTGCGGAGGAGATTATGAAGGACCTCGCCAGCCGCCAGATGGGACTGTAGCGCGCTACTCGTCCTGCGCCTGAAAGCACGCTTCGTAGGGGCCGCCCGGCATGCCGGTCAGCCGCGTTGCTTCATCGATCGGCTCCAGCCGCGGCCCGCCCGGAACGATGTCGCCATCCGCCGTCGTCGCATCGCGCGTCGCGCCGCCCGCCGTCACCTCGACCTCGCCGGAGATGATCTGGCGCTGCTGGAAGCTTTTCCCGTCATTGCATGTGTATGTGTAGAGCGGCGACCCATGCCGCGCGCGAAGCTGCGCTTCATCCGGGCTTGTGGTGCAGGCCGAAATGGCGAGACAACACAGCGTCAACGGCAAGAGCGACAGGCGAGTCACCAGCAGGCTCCAGGACAACGTCTTCGATAAAATGACGCTTCACCCTCCAATGGCAAGCCTTCCGGCACAGCCGTGCAGGCGTGTCTGTGACGGCGGCGCGAACAATCGATGTTGCTCAACGCCTTTTCGAGGCGTGCCTCCTCCGCGCCGGCCTGAGGATCACGGCCAATCCCGCTCTGCCTATCGACAAGGGATAGCCGGAACAGCGAGACACCCTACGACAACAGGGCCAGAACATCCTCCAGCGACGTGCCCACATGGACCACGCGCCCGCGCGTCTCCTCGTCCGGCTGGATCAGGTCGGGGATCATTATCGTCATCAGTCCCGCCGCATGCGCGGAAGCAACGCCTGTGGGCGAATCCTCGATCGCCAGCACATCGCCCGGATGATGGCCCAGCATGGCCGACGCCTTGAGATAAGGCTCCGGGTGCGGCTTGCCGTGGGTCACATCCTCGCGCGTCACCACGCTGTGAAAGCGCCGCGCAAAATCGTGCGCGATGAAATGCTTCTCCACCCATCCCGGTCCCGATGATGTCGCCAGCGCGAACGGCGTCTTCGACGCCTCCAGCCTGTCGAGCAGGGCGGCGACGCCCGGCTTCAGCGGCGCATGCCTGTCCCCGAAGAACTCGCCAACCGTCGCGTAGAACTGCTGCAGCGGAAATGCCTGCCCGAAATATTCGCGCATCTTCATCTCGCTGTGCTGGCGATGCCGGCCCACCAGCGACAGGAACTGGTCGTGCGTGAATGCAATGCCATGCCGGTCGGCTGCCTGCATGTAGGCTTCCAGCACCAGCGCCTCCGAGTCGATCAGCGTGCCGTCGAGGTCGAAGACCACGGCCTTCGGCTTGCGGGGGAGGCGGAAAATTGACGGCGCTGCGTCATGCGGGGGAGGTGTTTTCATTTGTGCGGGAGATCGGTGTTTTGTCTGGCCCGGTCAAGCGGATAGGGGTAGGGAACGGCCAGTAACACGATCTCTACTGGGAGTTGCGCTTATGCGTGCGATCGAGGGCTTCATCGGCGGCAAATCGGTCAAGGCGACCTCGGGTCGTCTGGGCGATGTGTTCAATCCCAATACGGGCGAGGTCCAGGCGAAGGTCGGCCTCGCGACCGAAGCCGATATCGACGCCGCCGTTCAGGCCGCCGCCAAGGCCCTGCCGGGCTGGGCGGGGACGAACCCGCAACGCCGCGCCCGCGTGATGTTCGAGTTCAAGCGCCTCGTCGACGCCAACATGCAGCAACTCGCCGAACTGCTTTCGAGCGAGCACGGCAAGGTCGTCGCCGATAGCAGGGGCGATCTCCAGCGCGGTCTCGAAGTGATCGAATTCGCCTGCGGCATCCCGCACGCGCTGAAAGGCGAGTTCACCGAAGGCGCCGGCCCCGGCATCGACGTCTATTCGATGCGCCAGCCTTTGGGCGTCGTCGCCGGCATCACGCCGTTCAACTTCCCCGCCATGATCCCGATGTGGATGTTCGGCGTCGCCATCGCGGTGGGCAACACCTTCGTGCTGAAACCCTCCGAGCGCGATCCGTCCGTGCCCGTCCGTCTCGGCGAACTCTTCATGGAAGCGGGCGCCGCCGCCGGTCTCGATGTCACGGGCGTGCTCAACGTCGTGCATGGCGACAAGGTCGCGGTCGACGCCATCCTGCACCACCCGGACGTCCGCGCCGTCTCCTTCGTCGGCTCGTCCGACATCGCGCACTATATCTATCAAGTCGGCGCCGCGAACGGCAAGCGCGTGCAAGCGATGGGCGGCGCGAAGAACCACGGCATCGTCCTCCCCGACGCAGACATGGACCAGGTCGTGAAAGACCTCTCCGGCGCGGCCTTCGGCTCGGCGGGCGAGCGCTGCATGGCGCTCCCGGTCGTGGTGCCCGTCGGCAAGAAGACCGCCGACGAACTGCGCGAGCGCATGATCGCCGAAATCGAAACGCTGAAGGTCGGCATCTCCACCGATCCCGCCGCGCAATACGGCCCGGTGGTCAACAAGGCCCATCGCGACAAGATCGCGAACTACATCCAGACCGGCAAGGACGAGGGCGCGGAACTCGTCGTCGATGGCCGCAACTTCAAGCTGCAGGGCTATGAGAACGGATTCTTCATCGGGCCGAGCCTGTTCGACAATGTGAAGCCCGGCATGAAGACCTATCACGAGGAAATCTTCGGGCCCGTGCTGCAGATCGTGCGCGCCAACACGCTAGAGGAAGCCATCGACCTGCCGAGCAAGCACCAGTACGGCAACGGCGTCGCCATCTTCACTCGCAACGGCCGCGCCGCACGCGAGTTCGCCGCGAAGGTCAATGTCGGCATGGTCGGCATCAACGTGCCAATCCCCGTGCCGGTCGCCTACCACACCTTCGGCGGCTGGAAGCGTTCCGCCTTCGGCGACACCAACCAGCACGGCATGGAAGGCCTGAAGTTCTGGACCAAGGTGAAAACCGTCACCGCAAGATGGCCGGAAGGCGACGTAGCGGATTCGAGCTTCATCATTCCGACGATGCGCTAGGGCGGGACGCTGAACACATCCTTCGAGACGATCGCCGCGATGCGGCGATCCCTCAGGATGAGGTCAGCTGTATTTGAACCATTTCAACACCCACCGGCCTCATCCTGAGGGATCGCGAAGCGATCGTCTCGAAGGATGTGTTCAGCGCGCGAACGCCTCACTCCGCAAACAGCTTCTGCAGCGCCTCAAGCGTCTGCTTGTCCCCCTGCGCGAAGAAGCCATACAGCTCGTCCCAAGCCGCGCCGCTTCCGAAGCCCTGGTGTGTGAACGTCAGTCGCGTTCCCGCGCCTTCCGCCGCGAGGTGAAAGCTGCTCACGGTCTGCTTGTACAGTTCAGCGTGCGGAAATCCCGGCGGCGTCTGCACCGTGCGGAACACCACCAGCCGCTCCGGCGACAGCGCAAGAAACTGCTGCTTGATGTTCGCCGGATCACCCGCCTTCGCATCGGCGCTGTAGCTCGTCTCCAGTCCGCCGCTCAGGCTGACTTCGCCGAATGCCGCCGGCGCCGCCCACGATTTCCAGCCCTCGACCGTGGCCACCGCGCGATAGACTTCGCCCGGCAGGGCCGGAATCCAAGCCGACAGCAGGATCGTGCGAGACCCATCCGACTCCACGAACGATGTGTCGGCGACGCCTCCATCCGGCGCGGGCGCCGTCGCGCAGGCAGAGCAGGCGAGGATTGCTGCAAAGAGCGCCCGTTTGAACATTGCATCCTCACTGGCCCAGGCGTCGCTGAAGCTTACGCCACGGCACACCTTGAGCCAATAAAAGCTCAGGTTATCCTCCACGTAAAGCACGGGACCCGCCCATGACTGCACTCGCTCAGCCCATGCAGCCGCCGCAGTGGACCGGCGCTGCGCTCAAGGCCGCCTCCATCGCGCTGGTCGCTGTCGTCTGGATCAGCTCGGCAATCTTCGGCGCGTACATTCTCGCCTATTACGGCGGCGCGATCCCCGCTGGCACGATGGAGCAGTGGAACGCCACGCTCCCCGCCCTTTATGAGCCGCATACGCCCGTCGCCTCGTTCGGCATGGGGCTGCATTTCTTCGCCGGCGCCACGCTTCTGCTGCTCGGCC
>CAZGWV010000104.1:0-11920 GCA_964529555.1 uncultured Rhizobium sp. | reverse complement strand
TCAGGAAGGCCGCCGATCCGAGTAGCCAGGCGATGGCGGCGAGGAAGGACCATTTCCAGGCGGGGCCGAGATTGCGGTAGATCTGGTGAGGGGAGACGATGCGTTTCCGGCGCGCCATGCGATAGACGCCGTGGACAAGGGCGGCTGCGAGCCAGACTGCGAACGGGGCGACGACCCACCAGTCGCCGCGTTCCATCCAGTCGCTGAAAATCCTGCGCACCGGATCAGGTCTTGTCGGCGAACGGGTTCTTGCCCTGCTTCAGGACCAGGCGGATCGGGACGCCGGGAAGGTCGAAGGCTTCGCGCAATTCGTTGATGAGGTAGCGCTTGTAGGTTTCGGGCATCAGTTCGGCGCGGCTGGCCATGAGCACGAAGGTGGGCGGGCGGGTTTTCATCTGCGCCATGTAGCGCGGCTTGATGCGCTTGCCTTCGGGGGCGGGCGGCGGGTGTTTCTGCGTGACGTAGAGCAGCCAGTCGTTGAGGTCGCGCGTCTTGATGCGGGCTGACCAGTCCTTGTGGACCTTGAGGCAGGCATCCATCAGCTTGTCGAGGTTGCGGCCGTTGAGCCCCGAGACGGGGACGACGGGCGTGCCCTTCGCGTGCGGCAGGTGGGCTTCGGCCTGATGCTCCATTTCCTTGCGGGCTTCGGCGGGCGTGTCCACCGTGTCCCACTTCGTGATTGCGTAGACCAGGCCACGGCCTTCGCGCAGGACGAGGTTGGCGATCTGGACGTCCTGTTTCTCGAAGGCGTCCCTCGGGTCCATCACGAGCACGACGACGTCGGCGAAGCGGATCGCGTGCGTCGTCTCCATCGTGGAGAGGCGTTCGAGTTTTTCCTGCACCTTGGCGCGCTTGCGCAGGCCGGCGGTATCGACGAGGCGGATCTCGCGGTCGCGCCATGTCCACGCGACGGTGACGCTGTCGCGCGTGATGCCGGCTTCGGGGCCGGTGATGAAGCGATCGTCGCCCAGAATGCCGTTGAGCAGCGTGGATTTGCCCGCGTTCGGGCGGCCGACGAAGGCGATGCGGATCGGCTTGGTGGGATCGACTGGCGGGGCTTCGGCGTCGGGGTCGAAGGGGTCTTCTTCCTCGATCGTTTCCGGTTCGAGGCCGGCGGCGTTCTGGCTTTCCTGAACCTTCTCTTCGGCCTGGCGCAGGAGTTCGTAGAGATCGGACATGCCCTCGCCGTGCTCGGCGGAGAGCGGGGCGGGATCGCCAAGGCCGAGGCGCCAGGCTTCGAGCAGGCCTTCATCGCCCTGCTTTCCTTCGCACTTGTTGGCGGCGAGGATGACGGGCTTGTCGGACTTGCGCAGGAGCTGGGCGAAACGCTCGTCGAGCGGCGTGACGCCGGCGCGCGCGTCGTAGAGGAAGATGCAGACGTCGGCTTCCTTGATCGCGATCTCGGTCTGGCGGCGCATGCGCGTTTCCAGCGAGGCGTCGTTGACGTCCTCGAAGCCCGCAGTGTCGATCAGCTTGAGATCGATGTCGCCAAGGCGGCCCGTGGCCTCCTTGCGGTCTCGCGTCACACCCGGTTGGTCGTCAACGATCGCGATCTTGCGCCCGGCGAGGCGATTGAACAGCGTGGACTTGCCGACATTCGGGCGACCGACGATGGCCACCGTCAGTGTCATGGGTATACTCCAGAGCCGGTAGCCGGCCTATTTGATCGCGATCAGCGTCGCGTTGTCGGTGAGGACGTAAATCTTGCCGCCGGCGGCGATGGGCTCGATATAGATGCCCTGCCCCACCTTGAGCTGCGCGACCGTTTCGCCATCCTGCGACGAAAGCGCGACCACATCGCCTTCCGAGGACACGATGACGAGGCGGCCGTCGGCCAGCAGCGGGCCGGTCCACACGATGCGGTGTTCGCGATTGCCGTCCTTGTATTCGGGCAGGTCGCGCGTCCAGGCGATCTTGCCGTCGATCTTGTTGAGGGCGGCGACCTTGCCGTTGATGCCGACGACGAAAACGTAATCCCCGCCGATCACCGGACCCTGGCGCGAACCGAAGGCGCGGCTCCAGATGCGAGCGCCGGTGCGGGCGTCGATCGCGGTGAGGATGCCCGAGTGGCTGGCGGCATAGACGATGCCGTCCTGCACGCTGGGCTTGCCGGCGATGTCGTTGATGACCGAGAGCGGCGTGTAGCGGCCCGAGGACGTCAGCGTGTCGGCCCAGAGGCGGCGGCCGTTGGCCGGGAGATAGGCGATGAGCTCGCCCGAGGAATAGCCGACGACGAGCATGTCCTGCGTGACGGCCGGGCTGGGCGAGGACAGGACGCGCGCGGATTCGGCGATGGCCTGGTCGTTCCAGACGATTTCGCCGGTATCGGTGTCGATGGCGTAGAAATCGTTGTTGGTCGAGGTGAGGAAGGCGCGCGCGCCGAGGATGGACGGCGAGGAGGACAGCGGGCTTTCGGTGGTGCGCTTCCAGATCTCGGCGCCATCGCTGAGTGTGAGGGCGGTGACGTAGCCGAAGCCGGAGGCGACGATCAGCTTGTCGCCCGCGATGGCGATGCCGCCGCCGACGGAGAACTCGTCCCATTGGGGGCGGGCGGCCTTGAGGCGGTTTTCCCAGACGCGGCGCCCGGTGGCGGCGTCGAAGGCGGAGACGCGCTGGGCCGCGTCGATCACGTAGATGCGGCCATCCTTGACGACGGGCGCGGCGACGATGCGTTTCTGTTCGCTCGACCCCTCGCCGATTCCGGCGCGCCAGGCTTCGCGGAATTCGGGGGCGGCGGCGACGACGCCGGGGACTTTCGCGGCGTTGAGGCCCGCCTGCGTCCAGTCTGCGTTGGGCTGGCCTTCGGGGAGGGTGATGACGGCGCCGGCGAGCGCCGGGTCCGGCGTCATGTTCTCCTGGAACGGGTTGATGGTGATGCGCGCGGCCTTCTCTTCCTCGGAGAGGACGATCGGAGCGTTGCCGCAGGCTGCCAGCAGGCCGGCGATCGGCAGGGCGAGGAAGAGGTTACGCATCACTGACACCTTCACGGGCGAGCTAGGCACTGGCGACATCACGGGGTCTGCGTGGACGGGGCGGCGGGAGCAGCCGGGGCAGCTTCCGCGGGATCGGCGGGAGGCGTTGCGGGAGCCGGGGGCGCATCGAGGTTGACGACACGCGCCGGGAGGGTGGCGAGCGCCTGGCTGACGCGGTTCTGCATCGCCTGGGGCACGTCGAGCTTCGCGGCGAGGCTTTCGAAGAGATCGCGCGCGCGTTCCGTGTCGCCTTCGGCCAGCGACTTCGCGGCGATCAGTTCGGTGGCGAGGCGGGAGACCTGGTTGTCCTTGTCGAGCACAGGCTTCAGCGTCGCTTCGAGTTCGACGAGCGGGACCGTATCGGCCTGCATGTAACCGAGCTTGAGGATGGCAAGGTCGCCGAGGATGCCGCTGTCGGCGGAGGCGGCTTGCTGAAGATGGCTGGCGATGGCGGCGTTGTCGCCGGTGAGCTGCTTCTCGACCTGGGCGAGCATGTGGCCGGCGAGAACGGCAAAGCCGGTCTTGTCGGTGGTGAGTTCGGTGAAGCGCGCGCGGGCGGTGGCGAGGTCGCCCGACTCGCCCGCGACGAAGGCGGTGTCATAGACCTTGGCCGAGCGGGCGATCTCGTCAGCGCGCATGCCGCGCATGATTTCCATCGCGGTGACGGCTGCGATCACGATCGCCACGCCGCCATAGACGAACCACTGCCAGCGCTTCCACAGGCTGGCGAGGGTTTCCCCGCGCAGTTCCTGGTCGACTTCCTGAAAAATATCGTTCACGCGCGGGGGTGCTCCAAATGGAACGGCAACCTAGCTGGGACCGCCCGCCCCGGCAAATGGACAAGGCGGCTGAAGTCGGGATGGGCCGTTGGGATTATGGCTCTTTTTTGAGGGTGTAGGTCTCTTTTTCCCCCGGAAACGTGCGGGCCCGCACGTCCGAGGCAAATCCATCCACAGCCTTGCCGATCTCGCCCCGGAGATCGGCGTAACGGCGGACGAATTTGGGGGTCCAGTCGAACATGCCCAGAAGGTCGTCGGTGACCAGGATCTGGCCGTCGCAGGCGGCGGACGCGCCGATGCCCACGGTGGGGCAGCGGACCTGGGCGCTGACCTCGGCGGCGAGGTCTTCGGCGACCCCCTCGATCACCATGGCGAAGCAGCCGGCGGCGTCGGCGGCCAACGCCTCGGCGATGACGCGGGCGCGCTCGGCTTCGGTGCGGCCACGGGCCTTGAAGCCGCCATCCACGTTCGTCGCCTGCGGACGCAGCCCGACATGGGCCATGACCGGGATGCCGCGCTCGACGAGATAGCGGACGGTGGCGGCGGCGTATTCGCCGGATTCGATCTTCACGGCCTGGCAGCCGGTTTCCTTCATAAGGCGCGAGGCGTTCATAAACGCCTGCTCGACACTGGCCTCGTAGGAGCCGAAGGGCATGTCGACCACGACGAAGGCCTGCTTCGAGGCGCGCATGACCGCCTGCCCGTGCAGGATCATCATCTCGAGCGTGACGCCGACCGTGGTGGGCAGGCCGTGGACGACCATGCCGACGCTGTCGCCGACGAGCAGGACGTCGCAGCGCTCATCCAGCAGGGCGGCGACCGGGGCGGTGTAGGCCGTCAGGCAGACCAGCGGCGTTGCGCCCTTGGCGGCGGCAATGTCGCGGACCGTCTTGCGGCGGGACTGGACCTGGGCGGACATGGGGAGACGGGCCTTTGTACAACTGCGCGCTCCATAGGGCGATGGGGGGGCAAGTGCAATGGAAAGCGCCAGTTGGGGGCGGTAGGCATGGTAAATCGGGGAACTCGGCCCCTCGTGGTTCGACGGACGTTCGCCTGCCTGCGCAGGCGAACTGCTCACCATGAGGGACCTCTCGCTATCGTATCCTGAGCCCTCATGGTGAGCAGGTCCGAAGGACCGCCCGTCGAACCACGAGGGCGGGACGGGGAGACTGGCGCAACCCCTAGCCTATTTCAGCAGCACGTTGGCCCCGAACAGGTCGCCGTGGAGTTGGTAGACGAGCAGGAGATAGAGGGCGAGGCCGACGGCTATCGATAGGAGGTCGCCCAGGACGTTGGGCTTGGCGGCGGCGGCGGTATCTCCCCGGCGCTTTACCATGATGCGGTCGAGGACGCCGAAGATCAGGAAGCTGCCGAACAGGATGATGGAGGCGAGATCCCAGTTCACCAGCAGGTGGGCGAGCGCCCAGAGCTTTACCGCCGCCAGCATCGGGTGCTTCACGGCCTTCTTGATGAAGCCCACGGGCCGCATGTAGGCGGCGACGATGAGGACCATCGCCGGCAGCATCAGGGCCATCGTCACATGGCGGCGCCAGTCGGGCGGGGTGTCGAAGTTGACCCAGCCTGGCTTGATGTGGGCGTAGCCCCAGACCAGCGCGACGAAGCCCGCGACCGCGACCAGCGAGTAGAGGCCCATATACGGCCCGCGCCCCATGCGGAGGGCGATGTCGCCCTCGCCGCGCGTGCGGAAGGCGCTGAACAGGTGGCTTCCGAAGAAAAGGATCAGGCCGCCGAAGAAGGCGGAGAAATACCAGATTTCCATGTTCGCTCGCCGTTTCGCTGCCCCTCCCCGGCGCGGACAAGAGCAAAGCTGGACGACGGAAGCAATCGGCGCCGTGGCGGGAGGGGGGTGGGGAGGTGAAAGCGTGGCGAAACGATAGACCCCCTCCGTCTCGCGACGAAGGCGTCGCGATCCACCTCCCCCACTTGCTTGGCAAGTGGGGGAGGCAAGAGGCCGGCGTTTTGCCTCCCTCAGTCGCCGCGCGACTGGGGGAGGTGGCGCGACGCATAGCGTCGTGACGGAGGGGGTCTATCGACCCGTCACCGCGCCGCCCAAAGCAAAACGGCCTCCGTTTTCGGAGGCCGTTTCGGTGTTGGATCGGATCGGCTGCGCTAGGCGCGGCGGCGTTCGCGGCCGCGTTCGAGGCTTTCGATGTAGCGGCGGTGTTCCTCGTAGGGGTCCACTGCGCGCGGCTCGCCACGCGGACCGACCGGCTTGGCGGCCGAGCGCGTCTCTTTCTTGATCTTGGCCGCTTCCTTAATCTCTTTCTTGCGGGCTTTCCGCTCGGCGCGCTTCTGGGCGTCAATGGAGAGTTCGGCGTCGATGCGGGCCTGCTCGGCGGCGGCGGCAGCTTCCTGACGGGCCAGTTCAGCGGCGGCGGCGGCTTCCTCGCGGATGCGCTGGCGCTCCTGCTTTTCGGCCTCGCGCTCGGCGCGGATGGCCTCCGCGCGGGCGCGGCGCTCAGCCTCGTGGTCGATCGGCGTTTCCGCCTGGATCATGGGCTTGGGCTTGAATTTTTCGAGAAGGGCTTTCTTCGCGGCAACCGATGCGGCTTGCCGTTCAGAGAATGTCGAGTTCTTGGGTTGCATTCAGGCTTTCGGAATCAACGTTGAGTCGTTGGTTTCTGGATGTGCGGGCTACATAGGCAGGCTTTGCCATTTCGTCCATACCCTGCGGCATTAAGCGGTGGTCATTCGTATGCGTTTCACCCCGGATGTGGCCGCCAACGGACGAGATCGGCCTGTTCGAGATCGTGTTGCAGCCATCGTGCGGCCCTGCCTGCGACAATATGATCACCCCGCCGGGGCGACGCCTCGCTCTGCATGCCGGGCCGGGAGGATGGGGGGATGCCCGTCTGCCGGGACAGCGCGCCGCCGGCTAGTCGATATTGTTGACGAAGGCCTTGCGCATCTCGGCCTGGGACATGAACGTCATGCAGCCAGGATTGGTGGCGGACCACAGGTCCAGCCACAGTTTTCCGACGCCCATCTTGCCGACATAGAAGGAGCGCTGCGTCGCCTCGCGCACTTCGCGCTGCACCAGCGCGTTCTGCTCGTCCTGGCTGGCGGGGCCGTAGGAATTCAGGGGGCGGCTGTAGATGTGGATGCCGTAGACGGCCCCAGGCTCGACCTTGCGCATCACGCCGCCGAGGAAAGCCGTGCTGCACGCCGACGCGCAACCATCGCCGCGCAACACCCGCGTGCTGGCGCCATGTTCGCGGATCATCTCGCCCATGAGCACGCCCTGATGCGAGCTGCCTCCGGGCGAATTGAACCAGACTTCGTGGATCGGCCCGTACTGGCGGATACCTTCGGCGAGGCGGGCGGCGGCGTTCTGATCGACTTCGCCATTCGCGATGAGGACGCGGTCATTGCCGTTCTTGTAGAACGTGACGCTCATGGTTGAGGGGCCGCCCTGCATCTTGTCGATCGCGTCGAAAATCCAATCCGGCAGCGCGCGCTGGTTGCGGACGCGCTGCTGGTATTCGGACTGGGACTCGTGAGCCATCTGCCCGTTGCTGAAGCAGATGAGCCCGCCAAGCTCCATCATGTTGCCGCCGGCGTTGGGACCGCCGGTCTGGGCGGAAGCCGGCAGGGCGAACGCACCCATGAGAACCGCGACAAGAATGTGCCCAAGCCGCTTCATGGTTCGTTCTCCCTGCCCCTCTTCCGTTGCTGTCGCGACCTAGGCCATCTGCCACTGATCGTTCGGATTCGAACGGCAGAACTGTTTGTCCTGCTGTTCTTCAGCGCCGTTCACGACGACGAGCTGGCGCACGGTGCGGCATTCGCCGCCGCCGCCATCCGCGCTGACCTGCAGCAGCGTGGTGCGGCCCGAGACGGTGTTCGGATTGTCCGCGCTCTTCCAGTCGGCGACCGGAGCGACGGCCATAGCCTGCGGCGAGTAGGCGGCGCTGGCGCTGCGCAGCGGCGAGTTGCTGGGAATTTCCTGATTGAGGACGTACTGCGTGGACTGCGCGACGCGCTCGCGCTCCGCCTCGTCCAGGCCGCGGCCGAAGTTGGAGCCGAGCCAGCCGCCGGCGGCGGCGCCCGCGAGCATGGCGGCGGCAAGCACCGCACCGTTGTCGTCGCCGACGACCGCGTAGGCGAGACCCGCGCCGGCAACGGCGCCCAGCAAGCCCATCGTCTCTTCCATATTCTCGCAGCCCGACACTGCGAGCGTTCCAGCCATCGCAAGCGCGATCGCGGTCTTTGTCGTTTTCATGGTTTAACCCCCGATATTGATCCTTAATCTATGCTGCGCGCGCCCCGCTTGGTCAACGGTTCAGCCCCATTGAAACTGCCAGTTTATTTCACGCCGCAGGGGGATTTTGCGCCGAAAGCGCCCGCAACATTCAGCAGGCGTTCAGCCTGGCCGCGCCAGAGCGCGCTTCGGCGGCAAGTTTCTCCGCGAAGCGACTCGCCGGACAAATCGTCAGCCGAAGAGAGCGCCGTACACGGCAGGCCGGAAGCCGAGGGTGAATTCACCGCCACGGTCGAGCACGGGACGCTTCACCAGCGTGGGGTGAGCGAGGAGAAGCGCCACCGCCTTTTTCGAATCGATGCCGGCCTTCTCCGCCTCGGGCAGTTCGCGCCAGGTGGTGCTCGCCTTGTTGAGCACCTTCTCCCAGCCGAGCTGCTTCACCCATGACTCGACACGCGGCCGGGTGAGGCCATCCTCGCGTACATCGTGGAAGGTGTGGGAGACACCGGTTGCATCGAGCCATTTGCGCGCGGCGCGCGTCGTATCGCACGTCTTCAGTCCGTAGAGTGTCACCAATTTGGGCATGGGCGCGCACTGTAACCGCGCCGGACGCCGCCGGCCAGAGTTGATCGCGAAATGCAACGGCTGTAGCGTTCGCTTGGTGGGAAGGGACATTCTGCAGGGGACGTGCGCCTTGAGGCCGTGCGCCTGATTGCGTGATCGCCGCAGGATGTGGCAACCGCAAGGGTTCCGCATGTCAGTCACCGTGGCGCTTTATGGCTCCGCACCCAAAACGGGTAGCGGCGATGAACGCGCATCTTCTGTTGCCGGGCCGGCGCGGCTATTGCGCGATCCGCTGATCATCTTCGTTGTGGTGTTCGCCTCCTCGCTTGTCGGCATATTGCTGCGGCCTCACGGTCTGCTGAGTTCGTTCTGGCTGGCCAATGCGGTGCTGCTCGGACTGATGCTGCGCAAGCCGCGGATGGCGACGGCGGCGGGATGGATCAGCGCGCTGTCCGCCTTTCTCATCGCCGATCTTTCGATGGGATCGAGCCTGCTGCGCGCGGGCGTGCTGACGAGCGGGAACCTGGTCGGAATCGCGATCGCCTATACGCTGTTCAGGCGTCTGGCGCCGCAGATGATCGGCCTGCGCAACGCTTTCTCGCCGCTGGTGCTGATGGTCTTCACGCTGACCGGATCGATGGGCGCGGGACTCGTCGGGATGTGGGCGACGCCGTTGCTGTTCAACGGCACGGTCGAGCAGGGCTTCCTGTTCTGGACGGTGACGGAGTTCACCAACTACATGGCCATCCTGCCGCTGGTGCTGACGGCGCCGCTGTCGCCGCAGGAGTTCGCGGCGACGCGCCGTATCCATATCGACCTTGTGAAAGCGGCCCCTGCCCTTGCCTGCATCCTGGGGGCGGTCCTCGCTGTGCTGACGCCCGGACCCGGTTCGCTGCTGTTCCCGATGCCCGGACTGATCTGGTGCGCGCTGGCGTGCGGCGTCGGAACCGCCGCAGGCATGAGCGCGCTCGTCGCCGCCTGGATGCTGGTGGCGCCGGCGATGCACTGGGTCGTGACCGGGATCACGCTGGGCACGTTCGAGCAGGTTCTGAACTTCCGGCTGGGCGTCGCGCTGGCCCTGCTGGGCCCGATCTCGATCGCGTCCGTGATGGCCGCGCGGGCGGAGACGCTGCGCGAGGCGGCGGCGGCGCGGAAGTCGGCGGAAGAAGCGATGGCCTCGCGGGCGCTGCTGCTGGCGACGATGACGCACGAGTTGCGCACGCCGCTGAACATCATTGCGGGTTACTCGCACCTGATCGAACAGCCGCCGCGCAATGCCGAGCCAGCGGCGCAGACGGAGTATGCGAGGCTGATCCATGAAGCCGCCTCGCACATGAACGGGCTGGTGACCGACCTGCTGGACACAGCCAAGGTGGAGGCGGGACAGTTCAAGCTGACGCTCGACTCGACGGACAGCCGCGCAACCATGGAACAATCCGTTCGCCTCGTCGCCGGAATGGCGATGGAGCGGAAGATCGCGATCAAGGTGGTGCAAGGCTACTGGCCCGAAGTGGAGGCCGATGCGCGCGCGATCAAGCAGGTGATGATCAACCTGCTATCGAATGCGATCCGGCATTCGCCCGACAGCGCGACGATCTCCATCGCCAGCCAGTGCCGCAATGGGCGGCTTGCGATCAGCGTGTCGGATCAGGGGCCGGGGATCTCGGCGGAGGACCTGAAGCGGCTGGGCGGGGCCTATCAGCAGGCGGGCGATCCGGCGCTCCAGCGGCAGGGAACCGGGCTTGGACTCGCGCTGTCGATCTCGCTGGTCGCCCAGCATGGCGGCGTGCTGAAACTGGAGAGCGCGCCCGGCAAGGGCACGACGGCGACGTTCGATCTGGAACTGTCGGAATTGACGGCGGATAATGACGATTAGGGCGGTGGCGCATTTCCTGCCCGGAGCAGGAAAGCCGGCCATCCCTCGCTGGCAGAACCGAGATTCTCGGGATGCGGCCCGCAGCCTTGCCCGAGAATGGCTCCGTGGGGTTCCGCAATAGCCGTGCGTGATGATCTGGCCGTAGCCGCGCAGGCGCCGGCTGCTCCGGCCTAGCGCGCTTCCTCGTCGTCGCGATATTTCGGCTGGGCGAGAAGGAAGGCCTCGACCTCCTCCAGCGTCGCCGAGAATTCATAGCCCTTGTTGCCGAAGACGATCTTGCGGGAGTCTTCCTCGCGCAGCATGTAGCCGCCGTGCTGGGCGACCTTGCCGAAGGGCTTGGCGCATTTCATCAGCAGCACGCCATAGCGATAGCCCAGGCGTTTCACCCGGCGCTCCAGCGATGCCGTCTCGTGCTTGCCCTGTCCCATGTCGGCGGCCTGCCAGTTGTATGTGTCGCCGCGCTATTGCCCCGGCTTCGGGCGGAAGCCAAGGCCGATCTTGCGGGCCTCAGGTGCGCGCGATCAGGAGATAGCCGAGATAGACGGCATAGGCGGCCACGAACAGGCTGCCTTCCAGCCGCGACACGCGCTTGTCCAGCAGGAAGACGGGAACGCAGGCAAGCACGGCGGCGATCATCACCGGAATGTCGATGAACAGCAGTTCGGGCGAAACCGGAATGCCGCCGGCGGGGACGAGGCTGGTGATGCCGAGGATGAAAGCGATGTTGTAGGTGCTGGAGCCCAGCAGGTTTCCGATGGCGATGTCGCGCTCGTTCTTGATCGTCGAGACGATGGTGGTGACCAGTTCCGGCGCGGATGTGCCGATCGCGACGATGGTGAGGCCGATGAAGGCGTCGGACACGCCCCAGATGCGCGCGAGGCTGACGCCGCCGTCCACGAGCCAGTCCGCGCCGAGCACAATGATGATGATGCCGCCGATCAGCATGGCGGCTTCGCGCACCATCATGGTGTCAACGCTCGGACCTGCCTTTTCCACGCCGTACTCTTCCGTGTAGCGCATGCGCATGGCGCGGCTTTCTTGCAGGGCGGAGCGCACCAGGAGGCCGGAATAGGCAATGCCGATCGCAAGCAGCAGCAGGCCATCGACGAACGACAACGAACCGTCGAGACACATCACGAACATCGCGACGGACGCCACCAGCATGGCCGGAAGGTCGAGCCGGAGGGTCGCGAGTTGCAGCTGCAGCGGGCGTATCGCCGCGCTGAAACCGAAGATCAGCAGCAGGTTCACCGTGTTCGTGCCGGCGATATTGCCGATGGCCAGCGGGCCATTGCCCTGAAGGGCGGCGTCGATACCGACCGCAAGCTCCGGCGCGCTGGTGCCGAGGGCGACGACCGTGAGCCCCACCACGACAGGCGGAATGTTGAGACGGGCGGCGAGCGCGCTGCCGCCGCGCACCAGCAGCTCGGCGCCCACGATCATAACCAGCAGGCCCGCCGCGCAGAGCCCAAGCGCCACCAGCAGCGGATCCGCGATCATCCCCTGC
>CAZGWV010000103.1:1861-11940 GCA_964529555.1 uncultured Rhizobium sp. | reverse complement strand
CCAGGATCACGCCGATGGCGATGGGGATGACCCAGCGCACCAGCACGCTCCAGACGCGGAAGAAGGGCATGCCCAGTTCGGCCTGCATCATCTTCTTCTCGATGACCCAGCCGGCGAAGACCGCCATCAGCAGGCCGCCGATGGGCATCAGGAGCGAGGACGCCACGAAGTCCACGAAGGCGATGTATTCGTGGCTGAAGATGTAGCCCGCGCCGATGACGAACGCCGCAAAGCCCACGCCGAGCGCTGCGCCCCAGCGCGTGATGCCGGTGCGCTCGTCGAGCCATGAGACCGCGACTTCCATCAGCGAGATCGAAGACGCAAGCGCAGCGAACAGCGCCAGCAGGAAGAACGCGCCGCCGACGATGTTTCCGAACGGCATCTGGGCAAGGCCGATGGGCAGGTTCACGAACAGAAGGCTGAAGCCGGCATTCGGCTCGCTGCCGACGGCAAAGACCAGCGAGAACACGACCAGCGCGGCCACGAGGGCGACCAGCGTATCGCTCGCCGCGACGATGGCGGAGGAACGCGGAACGTCTGCGTCCGTCTTGAGGTAAGCGCCATAGGTGATCATCACGGCGGCGCCAACGCCTGTGGCGAAGAAGGATTGCGCCAGCGCATCGAGCAGCATGGAGAAGGAGAAATCCTCCGGCCGCACGCGCGTGAGAAAGGACACGGCCTCGCCGAATGCGCCCTCGGCGATGGCAAGGCCAAGCAGGATGAGCAGCACCATCGCGAAGACGGGCATCAGGATGGAGGACGCGCGCTCGATGCCGCGCTTGACGCCCCGCCCGACGACCGCGACCGCAGCCGCGATGAAGAGCGCAAGATAGCCCAGCAGCATCGGCAGGTTGCCGCGCGAGGTGACGGCCTCGAAGCGGGCCTGCGAGTCGGCGACCTGCGCGCCGCCATCGGCGAACACGCCCGACAGCGCCAATGGCAGGTACGCCATGAACCAGGCGGAGACGACGCAATAGAAGGTCAGGATGAAGAAGGCGGCGAGCATGCCGAGCCAGGCCACCCCGCCCCAGGCTTCGCTCTTGCCCGAGGCGCGGGCGAGCGCCTGCACGCTCTCGACGGCCGAATGGCCCGAGCGGCGGCCAACCGCGTATTCGGCGGCCAGCAGCGGGAAAGCTATCAGCGCCATGCAGACGAGATAGGCGAGCACGAAGGCGCCGCCGCCGTTTTCGCCGGTGGTGTAGGTGAAGCGCCAGATATTCCCGAGGCCGACGGAGGAGCCCACCGCAGCCAGCACGAAGCCAAGCCGCGACGACCAGGTTTCGCTCTTGCGGTCGACCCTTCCGGCGATGGTCATGGATCCCTGCCCCTCAGCTTGGGCCCACGCCGGCGACGGCCGGAATCAGAGGAACCCGCGAAGGGTCATATCGTTCGCGCGGTTGAGGTGTACAGCCATTAATAGCCCAAAACCTATCATAACCGTGACAATAGCCGTGCCCCCATAGGAAATAAGCGGCAAGGGTATGCCCACAACGGGCAGAAGGCCGATAACCATCCCGATGTTGATCCCGACGTAAAGCATCAGGGTCACCACGAAACCGGACGCAGCGAGGGCGCCGAACGAACTTCGGGAACTTCCCGCGATAATCATGCCCTGCACGATCGCGATGGCCCACGCGGCGAGCAGGACGACCGACCCGACGAAACCGAATTCCTCGGCGACGATCGTGAAGATGAAGTCGGTGTTCTGCTCGGGGATGTATTGCAGTTCCTTCTGGGCGCCTTCCATGAAGCCCTTGCCGGCAAGGCCGCCCGAGCCGATGGCGATCTGCCCCTGAAGAAGCTGGTAGCCGGCGCCGAGCGGATCGGCGCTGGGGTCCACCATCGTATGGATACGCTCGCGCTGATAGTCGTGCAGGCCGAAGAAGTAGACCACCGGCGCGAGGGCCGCGACCAGGAGGATGAGCGCCGCGACAACGCGCAGGCTGATGCCGGCGAAGAAGATGACGCCGCAGCCCGTGCCCAGGATCATCAGCGATGTGCCAAGGTCCGGCTGCTTGAGCACGAAGGCGACCGGGATCGCCACCATCACGAACGCGATGATGTGGATCCAGAGTTCGGACCGGCCGGCAGCGAACATCTGGTGATAGAAGCGCGCCAGCGCCAGCGGCACGGCGATCTTCATAAGCTCGGACGGCTGCAGCGTGAGCGGGCCGACCGTGAGCCAGCGCTGTGAGCCGTTGACGACATTGCCCGCCACCTCGACCAGCAGCAGCAGGACAATGCCGGTGGCGTACCCCGGATAGGCAAGCGCCGCCCACAGCCGCAAGGGCAGCAACGAAACCGCCAGCATCACGACAAGCATGAAGATGAAGCGCCACATATGGGCGATGGCCATGGTGGCGTCGATCTTGAGCAGGCCGGTTTCCAGATCGTGCGCGCTCGACCCGGCCGAGAACAGCACCAGCGTTCCAAACACCGCGAGCGCGATGATGGTGAGCAGCAGGAACCAGTGCAGCTGCGTCAGCTTGTAGAGGAGCGTGTCCTTGCGGATCATGTCGGCTGGGCCGTCCCCTCGGCGGCGGCGACATCGCGCGATTTCGGGACGAAGGGCGTGCGGGCGCCCGGATCGGAGCGCAGCGCGTGGGCGAGAAGGTCCCTGGCGATAGGCGCGGCGGTGGACGAACCGGAAACGCCGTGCTCGACCACGACCGAGATGGCGTAGCGCGGATTTTCGGTTGGCGCGTAGGCGACGAACAGGGCGTGGTCGCGCAGCCGCCAGGGCAGCTTGTCGTTCGAGATGGCGCGCCCGCGCGCGTCGCGGCGGCCGGAAAGATCGATGACCTGCGCCGTGCCGGATTTGCCGGCCATGCGCGCGCCCGTGTAGGGCGCGGGCAATGTCTTGTCGGGGTCGAGCAGGCCCGAACGCAGCGCCGTACCTCCGCCTTCGGACGTCACGGCGAACATGCCGTTGCGCACGGCTTCGAGTACGCCGGGCTTGAACTCGCCCAGCGGGACGATGGTGTTGTCGGGGACCTTCATGCCGCTGACGACGACATGCGGATCGGGCATGGACGGTCCGCCGGCGACGCGCGCACACATCACGGCCAGTTCGAACGGCGTTGCGGTGACATAGCCCTGCCCGATGCCCGCGCTGATCGTGTCGCCGGGATACCAGCGGTCCTTGATGCGCGGGTGGTTGAGCTTCCACTCATTGTTCGGCACGACGCCGGACTTGCCGCCGGTGAGACCGAGTTCGTAGCGGTGGCCAAGGCCGAAACGCTTGGCGACCTTGGCGATCTCCTCGATGCCGGTCTTCTCCGCCGCACGGTAGAAATAGCAGTCGCAAGAAACCTGCAGGCCCCGGTGCATGTTCACCGAGCCGTGGCCCTCGTGTCTCCAGCAATTGTAGAAACGGTTATAGTACCAGGCCTTGCCCGAACAGTGGACAGTCTCGTTCGGCGACATGGCGCCGGATTCGAGCGCGGCGGCGGCGACAACCAGCTTGAAGGTCGAGCCCGGCGGATAAACGCCGTCGTATGCCTTGTGATAGAGCGGATTGCGTTCGTCGTCGCGCAGGGCCTTGTAGGGCGCGGAGGGAATGCCGCTGACGAACAGGTTCGGGTCCGGCGCCGGCGTTGACACCATGCAGATGACTTCGCCGGTGGCGACGTCGATCATCACCGCGCTGCCCGCCTCTGCGCCGAAGCGCTGGACCGCATAGTTCTGGAGATCGGCGTCGACCGACAGCACGACATCGGCGCCGGGCTTGCCGGCAAGGTCCTCGCTCGGCAGGCGGTCGATCACGCGCCCGGTGGCGTTCTGCAGCAGCCGCACCCTGCCCGGATCGCCTTTCAGGAATTGCTCGCCATAGGCCTCGATGCCCTGCTTGCCGACGCGCATGGCGGGGTGCTTGTAGAGGCGGCGAACAGCTGCGGCGCGCGCCTTGCCTTCAGGAGAATCGGCAGCCTGTTCGACAGCGCTGAGCTCGTACTCGACCATGCGCTGGATGTCGGCTTCGTTGGCTTTCTGGACGTAGCCGATGGTGTGATAGAAAGCCGACCGCAGCGGATAGGAGCGCAGCTCCCCGACCTCGGCGCTGATGCCGGCCAGTTCGGGCGCCATCACATTGACCTGGGCGAATTCTTCCCAGGTGAGATCGTCGGCGACCAGGATATCGCGGTGGGCCGGGGGCGTCGTGGCGTCCTGCAGCAGGGTGCGCTTCTTCGCTTCGGTCAGGCGCAGGAGACGGCTGACGCGCTCGATCACGTCGGCGATGTCCTTGCTGCGCTGCTGCCGGTCGCCGCCCTGGCTCGCGACTTCGGGGCGCAGCGTCACATAGAAGTTCCGCTTGGAGCTGGCGAGCTCGCGGCCGGTGCGGTCGTAGATGGTGCCGCGATGCGGCGGGGCAGGTTCGAGCTTGATGCGGACTTCGCGCGCCTTGGTCTCGAATTCAGCCTGACGCAACAATTGCAGTTCCGCGAGCCTCGCCGTGAGGCCGAGGATTACGACACCGCCCGCGCCGAGGAAGATCATCCGGCGGGAGGGGAACAGGTTCTTCCAGTCGCGGTTCATCGTCTGGCCACCCTGATGCTGGCAGGCAAGATCAAGAAGCGAACGACAGGATACAGAAGCGCCGTCATTATGAAATCACCCGTGAGGGCGTTTCGCGCAAATCCGGGATGACCGGCGACGCTTCCGGCGACGGCGAGCGCGAGGCTGACCACGATGAAACCACCCACCAGCGAAATGATCTCGGCGCTGATGACGCGGATCGGCGGCTGGCGGTCCCACGCGATCAGCGCCACGGCATAGGCCGCCAGCAGCGCGAGGGGCCATGCGCCGATCGGGGCCTCGCCCATATAGTCCATCGCAAGTCCGAGCAGGATCAGGCAGCCGGCGACCCAGATCGAGAGGCCGAACGAGGCCAGCGTCGCAGTGAGCCAAAGGCCGGCGATGGGCCACCACGCGCCGGCCATGCCGGGGTGCATCCCGTAGGTCGTGATCATGGCCGCGACCGCAGTCAGCAGCAGGACCCAAAGCCGCCAGGCCGCCGTCACTGAGCGCCCCCCTGCTCGGCCGGCGTCGTCGTGACAACCGGCGCGAGCTGAACGCCGACGCTGCGCAGCGTCGGTTCGGTGTTTTCCTGCGGCAGGCCCTCGCCGAGACGCGGGGCGGATTCGGGCGAGGCAAAATCCGGCGGCGGAACGAGGCGCACATAGTCGACGCGGCCCCGGTCGATGGCGAGATCGAGCCGCCATTCATCGCCGACCTTGCGCGCGGTTCCGACACGCACCCCGAGCGGCATCTTGCCATCGTCGCCGGAGGTGACCCAGACTTCGCCCGCGACGATCTTGTCGGGCGTTTCCGGTTCGATCAGGCGGGCGCCCGTGCCGTTGTCGCCGACCAGCAGGGCGCGGTCGCCCGAGCGGGTGCCCATGACGGGGATACGGCTGGCGAAGTCGGTGAGCATCAGGATGCGCGACGTGTATTCGCCGACGCGGACGACGCGGCCGACGAGGCCGTTCTCGTTGACGACGGCAAAGCCTTCGCGGACGCCGTTGGCGGCGCCGGCATTGGCGATGCGGCTGGCGGAGAAGGGCCCGGCTTCTTCAGCGACGACGCGGGCGGTTACCGACTGGCCCTGCGTTTCGCCGACGAGATCGAGCAGGTGCTCATAGCGTTCCATGCGGATCGCCATAGTCTCGGCGAGGTCCTTCCAGCGCGTGAGGTCGCGGATCTGGGCTTCAAGTTCGGCGATGCGGGCCTTGTCTTCTTCCGTTCCGCCGAAGCCGAAGAACGACCAGCCGGACATGCCCGAGGCGAAGGTTGCCAGGCTGGCGGTGGCTCCGTCCATCGAGCGGCGCGAGGCGTCGATACCGGAGCGGACCGCGGTGGAGGTCTGAATTGCAAGGATGCCGACCATCGACAGGCCGAGGCCAACAACGACCGCACGCGCGCCGGGGCGCGGCTCACCGGATCGTCTGTGACCATACCAGGCCATCGTGGCTCCTCGCGGACATCGCCGTCCTGCGCTTCAACCAGTGGAAGATGCGTTAGACTTCCGGGGCCAGCACGCCCTTCATCTTTTCCAGATTCTCGAGGACCTTGCCCGACCCGAGAACGACGCATTTCAGCGGATCTTCCGCAACAGTCACGGGCAAACCCGTACGCTCGCGCAGGACAACGTCAAGGTTCCGCAGCAGTGCGCCGCCGCCGGTGAGGACGATGCCCTTGTCGACGATGTCGGCCGCGAGTTCCGGCGGCATGGCTTCGAGCGCGGTCTTCACGGAATCGACAATTTGCGTGACCGGCTCGGTCAGGGCCTTGGCGACCATGGCCTCGGTGATCTCGATTTCCTTGGGAACGCCGTTCATCAGATCGCGGCCGCGGATGTCGAGCGACATGCCCTTGCCGTTTTCGGGGGCTTTCGCCGTGCCGATTTCCTTCTTGATACGCTCGGCCGAAGCCTCGCCGATCAGCAGGTTCTCTTCGCGGCGCAGGTAATTGACGATGGCGTCATCCATCTTGTCGCCGCCGACGCGGACGGAGCGGGAATAGACCAGACCGCCGAGCGAGAGCACGGCCACTTCGGTCGTTCCGCCGCCGATATCGACCACCATCGAGCCGGACGGCTCATCGATGGGGAGGCCGGCGCCGATGGCGGCGGCCATGGGTTCGTAGATCAGGTGGACAGCGCGAGCGCCGGCCATCTGGGCGGATTGGTGGATCGCGCGGCGCTCGACCGGCGTGGCGCCGGCGGGAACGCAGATGATGATGACGGGCGCGATGAAGGAGCGGCGGACCTGCACTTTCTGGATGAAGCGCTTGATCATTTCCTCGGCGACTTCGAAGTCGGCGATGACGCCGTCCCTCATGGGACGAACCGCTTCCATGTAGATCGGCGTCTTGCCAAGCATCATCTTGGCTTCCTTGCCGACCGCGTGAACGACCTTGCGGCCATTCTGGTTCACATAGGCAACGACCGAAGGTTCATCGAGCTGGACCCCGTGGCCCTTCACATAGACCAGGGTGTTTGCCGTACCCAGGTCGATCGCCATGTCCGTGGACATCAGGCTGAAGAGTTTGCCGAACATGGGCGCAAGGCTCCCGACCGCGCGACTCACAGCACGCGCATTCAATCGCCTCCCGTACCCTGTCTCGCGTTTCGAAATCCCTAACGCAAGAGGCGGCTGTCAATATAGATTGCGGCAGACGGTACGATGCGTATCGCGGTGGAATTGGGCCGCGCCCAGGCGAGTGTTCGGCGCGGACTCTGCGGAATCCCGATCCGGGACGCCTCAACATCAGGGCGAGCACACGGGACGGACCGTACCCTCACCTGATTTCCCGAACTTTGGCCACAGCCCTTGCCAGACCGCCCGGCGCAGCCCCATGACTGGCCGCGAGCCATGACGCGACACCCCTCCTCCCTTCCCCAATCGACATGACAGACACCCCAGCCGAGGCCTCGCCCGGACATACCGGACCCGGAAGGTTTGCCGCTTTCCGGCACAGGTCCTTCGTCCTGTATTTCCTCGCGCGGCTGTTCACGACCTTCGGGGCGCAGGTCCTGTCGGTGGCCGTCATCTGGCACATCTACGACCTGACCAAGTCTGCCCTGTTCACGGGGCTGGTGGGGCTCGTGCAGTTCCTGCCGCTCGCCCTGCTGGTGCTGGTGACCGGCACGGCGGCGGATCAGTTCGGTCGCAGGATGATCATGGGGCTGTCCATCGTGCTGGCTGCGATCTGCGGTCTGGCCATGCTGGCGGCCAGCGCCCTGATGCCGGAGTTCCGCCACGGGCCGTCGCACGAGGGCGCGATGATTCGCCCGGCGGTGGTGAGCACGCTGGCGGGCGCGCCGGTGGCCGGGCCGCTGTCCGCGCCCGACCCGGTGCAGGCGGGCGAACGGCTTTCCTTCCAGATCCCCGCCACGACTTTCATCGACCCCGATGGCGATCCGCTGACCTATTCCGCGGCGATGGCCACGGGCGAGCCCCTGCCGGCCTGGCTGAGCTTCGATCCCGCCACGCGGACGCTGTCCGGCGTGCCCGCCTTCGAGGACCGGGGGACGGTTCCCGTCAGGATCACCGCCACCGACCCGAGCGGGGCGAGCGCCAGCGCGGACTTCCGGCTGCACACCATCCAGTTCACCGCCGCCTATGTGATGCTGGCCATCCTCGTCGTGTTCGGCGTGGCGCGGGCCTTCCTGGGGCCGGCATCGTCCTCGCTGGTCGTGTCCCTGGTGCCGGCAAAGGACTTCGCGAATGCGGTGACGTGGAACTCGTCCGCCTGGCAGGCGGCGACCATCATTGGCCCGGCGGCGGGCGGGCTGCTGGTCGGCGTGGCGCCTGAAGTCGCCTATGGCGCGGCCTTCGCCTTCATGGCGCTGGGCGCGCTGCTGGTGTTCGTGATCCCCAAGCCGCCCAAGGCGCCGCCGAAGGAACGCCCCACCCTCTCCAACATGCTCGACGGGTTCCGCTTCATCTGGAAGCAGAAGATCATCCTCGGCGCGATCTCACTCGACCTGTTCGCCGTGCTGATGGGCGGGGTGATTGCGCTGCTGCCGGTCTATGCCGAGGAAATCCTCAAGCTGGGGCCGGAGGGCCTGGGCTGGCTGCGCGCGGCGCCGGGGATCGGGGCGATCACCGTGGCGATCATCCTCGCGAGCTTCCCGATCAAGGACCATGCCGGGCATATCATGTTCGTGTGCGTGGCGCTGTTCGGCGCCTTCACCGTGGTGTTCGGCTTGTCGACCGTGGCGTGGCTGTCGATCCTCGCGCTGATCCTGCTGGGCGCGGCGGACATGGTGAGCGTGGTGGTGCGCGAGACTCTGTTGCAGCTCTGGACGCCGGACCAGGTGCGCGGGCGTGTGAACGCGGTGAACTCGGTGTTCGTGTCGGCCTCGAACGAGCTGGGCGAATTCCGTGCAGGAACGATGGCGCATGCGATCGGCGTTGGCGCCGCCGGCGCCGTCCCGGCTGTCGTCCTGGGCGGGGCCGGCGCCATTGTGGTGGCGGGCGCGTGGGCGTGGATGTTCCCGCAGCTGCGCAAGGCGCGCAGGCTGGATGGGTCCGATGTCGAGATACCATCCTGACGACTCGCGCCGCTTACGGTTCCGACTGGACAAGAAGCGGATCGTTTTCCTCGCCGAGGATTTCAGCCAGCGTCCAGCGTCGTGAGGGGTCAAGCGGAGGCGCGCCGGGTTCCGCGTCCGCGAGCAGTCTTTCCGCCAGCTCGGCCGCATCCTGATGGAGCCGTTCGAGTCTGGCCTCGACCTGCTTGCGCAGCGACGGCGTCAGAACCTGCCCCAATTCGAAGCGCTGCGTCCGAATTTCGGAACGCCAGTGGTTTCGGGGTTCGTCTCGCATGGACGCCGACAGTTTCCACAGATGCACAAGAATCTGGACCACGCGCGACCAACATTCACGCAAGTCACGCTTGCCCATGTCCTCGACCTCATCCGCCAGCTTTTCCCCGTCCATTCCCGGCGGAAGGACACCCGCAGCGACGGCCGCACGGATCGCCGCCGCCTGGTCCTGTGTCCAGACGTAGAAGTCCCTGTCATACAGGGAGGCGGAAGACGGGGTGCGATGATCGTCAGCCATGGCGGCAATCTAGCATATCCAGCGGACGTTTCGTAGGCTCAATCAACATGGGGAGCGCGGTATGGCCTACTGGCTGGTGAAATCGGAGCCGGACGTGTTCGGCTGGGACGCTCAGGTGAAATCAGGAAAGAAGGGCGAGCCGTGGACCGGCGTGCGCAATCACGCGGCCAAGCTGAACCTCATGGCGATGAAAAAGGGGGACAAGGCGTTCTTCTATCACTCCAACATCGGCAAGGAGATCGTCGGCGTCGTCGAGGTGGTGAAGGAAGCCTATCCCGACCCCACCGCCAAGGAAGGCCCGTGGGTGTGCGTCGATATCTCCGCCGTCGAGCCGCTGAAGACGCCGGTCCAGCTTGCCGCCATCAAGGCCGATGCGAAGCTGAAGGACATGGCGCTGGTGAAACTGTCGCGGCTTTCGGTGCAGCCCGTGACGGATGCGGAGTGGAAGCACATCGCGAAGCTGGGCGGGGTGAAGGCTTAGCTGTCCCTGCGCGATGGCTTCAACGGCGCGCG
>CAZGWV010000103.1:0-1761 GCA_964529555.1 uncultured Rhizobium sp. | reverse complement strand
GGGGCGGACAGGTGGGGGTCTTTATCGGCGGGGCGGGCTTTCGTTGCATGGCCGCTCGCTCAAACCGATCTCCCGCTGACAACCGATCGTCTGCACAAACACCGGATCGTGGCTGACGACGATGAGGGCGCCGTCATAAGCGACAAGCGCCTGTTCGATCACTTCGATGGAATCGATGTCGAGATGGTTTGTCGGCTCGTCGAGCAGCAGGAGTTGCGGCGGCGCGGTCGCGGCGAGCATGATCGCCATCGAGACGCGCAGGCGCTCGCCGCCGGAGAGCGTGGCGACCATCTGATGCGCCTTCTTGTTGCGGAAAGCGAAGCGCGCGAGGCCGGCATAGGCAGCGTTGTCGTCAAGCTCCGGGTTTGCGGCGCGCATGTTTTCGAGCAGCGTGCGGCTGTCGTCGAGCGTATCGGAGTGCTGGTCCAGCATGGCGATGCGGCCATCGAGGCGGCGGATTGCGCCTGAGGCGGGGGCGCGGGCGCCGGTGATGAGTTTCAGCAGGGTGGACTTGCCGGCGCCATTGCCGCCGGCGATGTGGATGCGTTCGGGGCCGGTGACCTTGAAGGTGAGTGGGCCGAACAGCACGCGGCCGCCGGCCTCGGCTGTCACGCCCTCGAACTGGAGGACGAGCTTTTGCGACGGCAGGTTGACGCTCGGCGCGACGATGTTGAGGGGCACGAGGACTTCGAACTTCGCCTTCGCGTCGTCGAGGGCTTCGTTGGCTTGCGATAGCTGGCGGTCGGCCAGGCGGTTGGCGGCGCCTTGCGAGGCTTCGGCGCGGTCCTGCTTGAAGTCGAGCATCATCTTGCTCTGGCCGGCGGCGAAGCGGCCCGCCTTTCCGGCGGCGTCCTTGCGCTGTTTCATCTCGCGCTGAAGCTGGACCTGATCCTTCACGCGGCGGAGATCCGTCTCGGCCTTGTCGAGCGCGTCGGCGGCGGCGAGGCGGCGGGCCTCGCGCGCTTGCGCGAAGGCGGACCAGCCGCCGCCGAAGACGGTGACGCCGATGGGCGTCAACTCGATGATGCGGTCGACGTGTTCGAGCAGGTCGCGATCATGGCTGGCGACGAAGGCGGCGCCGCGCCACTGATCGATCAGCGCGAGGATGGCCGCTCTGCCCGGCCCGTCGAGATTGTTGGTGGGCTCGTCGAGGAGGAGGATGTCGGGCGCTTCGAGCCAGAGGCGGGCGACCGCGATGCGCGTGCGCTCGCCGCCGCTGAAGCCGCGAATGGCGCGGGTGAGGTCGCGCTCGGGGAGATCGACCTGCGCCAGCGTTTCGGCGATGCGGTGTTCGAGGGTCCAGTCGGCCTCGGCCATGTCGTCTTCCGTGCCCTCGCCGCGCGCGAGGCGTTCGAGGCGGGCGAGGCCCTGCGATACGCCGAGGGCTTCGGCGAGCGTGATCGTGTCGTCGGGCCAGCGCTGGGCGAGTTCGCCGACGCGGCCGGTGATGTTGATCGCGCCGGATGCGGGCTCGCCCTGCCGTGCGATCAGCTTGAGCAGTGTGGATTTGCCCGAGCCGTTGCGGCCGACGAGGCCAACGCGCTCGGGGCCGATGGTGACGGTGAGGTCTTCGAACAGCGTACGGTCGCCGGGCGTTTTGGCGGCGACGCGATCGAGCGTGATGCTGGGAAACATGGGGACACGGAAGCTGGAGTGGAAACGGCGCGCGGGATCAGGCGGGTTTCGACGGCTTCATGTGGGGGGCTCCGGTTGATGCGGGGTATGTGGTTCACAGGGGCGGGATTGTCAATGCGCATGGGG
>CAZGWV010000102.1:8092-12003 GCA_964529555.1 uncultured Rhizobium sp. | reverse complement strand
GCGGCGATGGCGGCGAGGCCGTTGGAGAGGTTGTGGCGGCCGGGCGTCTGCAGGCAGATGCGCTGGCGCTCGCCGGTGGATTTTTCGGTGACGATGCAGGACTGGCCGTCTGGCTGCGTTACGAGATCGGAAATCGAGAAGTCGGCGTTGGCGTCTGTCAGGGAATAGGTGAGCGCGTTGGGGTGGTTCATTTGCGCGGCGAGGGCGCGGGTCTCGTCGTTGTCGAGATTGAGCACGGCGACCTGCGCCTTGCTCACGAAGTCCGCGAACAGCCGGCGGAGTTCGTCCATCGACTTGTGATCGAGCGCGATGTTGTTGAGCACGGCGATGGTGGGTTGGTAGAGCGCGATGGAACCGTCGCTCTCATCCACTTCGGAGACGAAGATATCGCCTTCGCCCACGATGGCGGAGGCGAAGGGGAAATCGCCGGCGACGAAGTTCTTCATCACGGCGCCGTTCATCACGGTGGGATCGCGGCGGGTGGCGTAGAGGATCCAGGCGATCATGCCCGTGGTGGTGGACTTGCCCGACGTGCCGCCGACGGCGATGGAGACTTTCGCGGAGTTCACAAGCTGGGCGAGAAGCTGCGGCCGTTTCACTTCCGGGCAGCCGAGCGCGCGGGCGGCGACCACATCCGGCACGGTGTCTTCAACGGCGGCGGAGGTGACGAGAAGCTGGGCCTTGCTGGTAAGGCCCGAGCCGTCCTGTGGGTGGAGGGTGATGCCGCGTGCGCGGAGGAAGTCGAACTTGTTCGAGGTGCGGCCGGCATCCAGCGAACGGTCAGACCCCTCGACATCGTGGCCGCGCGCCTTGACGATGAGGGCGAGGGGCAACATTCCGCTGCCGCCAATGCCGCAGAAGAAGTAGGGTCCGGTGTGGGGGGCTGTTGTGTTTGAGTCGGACATGGCGTCGTTCATAGGTGGGATGTCTTAGCAGGTAGCCAATGGGGTCAAGTGAAAAGGTGTTCCGCATCGGTCTCTGCGCGCCGGGGACGCGCATGTCGCCAGACCTTGCGCGGCGGGCGCGGGCGCTGGCGCAGAAGACCTATGGCGGGCGGGTGGAGCTTGTCTTCCATCCGCAATGTTTCCGGCAGGCGGGGCATTTTGCCGGCGAGGACCATGAGCGGATCGATGCGCTGGTGGAGATCGCCAACGACCCCCGGCTCGATGCGGTGTGGCTGGCGCGCGGCGGGTATGGCGCATGCCGGGTGGCGGAGTATGCGATCCCGCGGCTCGATGCGCATGCGCAGGCGAAGGCATGGCTTGGGTATTCCGACGCGGGCTTCCTGCTGGCGGGGCTTTATCAGGCGGGGTTCAAGCGCGTGGCGCATGGGCCGATGCCGGTGGATCTGGTGCGGACCGATGGCGAGCCGGCGATGCTGCGCGGGCTGTCCTGGCTGGTCGATGGCGACCGCGCGGCGCTGGAGCCCAGCCTGAAGCCGGGGCAGAAGGCGATGGCGTTCAATCTGACCATCCTCTCCCAGTTGCTGGGAACGCCGCTGGAGCCGGACTTCTCGGAGCATGTCCTGATGCTCGAGGATGTGGGCGAGTACATGTACCGGATCGATCGATATTTCTTCCACGTCACCTCCAGCGAAGCGGTGAAGCGCTGCGCCGGAATAAGACTTGGGCGCTGCTCGGCCGTACCAAAGAACGATCCCGACTTTGTGCTTAACGCGGAAGAGGTCGCGCGGTTCTGGTGCGAGCGGTCGGGCATTCCTTATCTCGGGCGTGCCGATGTCGGGCATGACAGCGAGAACAAGGTTGTGCCTTTCGGGGGATATCGAGCCGATTAACGATGGCCTTTGCGCGGGGGTCGCAAGCGCGTTGACCTCCGTTATGTGCATATAGCGCCGGATTCCGCCGTTAACGCCGATTGGCCCAGATTTACCCGACGCAGTTTGCGAATACTGGCACGTCGATTGCTCCCGCGATTGATCCGTCGACGGAGAACCGACATGGCCAAGACCAGCACTGCGCTGCCGCAGGACAACTTTGTCCTGCTGGATGGCCTTCGCGGGCTTGGCGCCGTTATCGTGCTTATCGGCCATACGATACAGTACTGGGGCGGTTACTGGGCGCCCAGCGGCGCAGTGATCGTCGATCTGTTCTTCCTGCTGAGCGGGTTCGTGATCGCCTATGCCTATGAGCCGCGTTTTGCCGCCGGCATGCGCGCGGCGGAGTTTATGACCCACCGCGTCGTCCGGCTCTATCCGCTCTACCTGCTTGGCACGATGCTCGGCTTTGTCGGCCTCTGTGCGATGACGATCGGGGACATCGACGGCTCCGAGCGGGCGATGAGCTACACGGCCCAGCTTGTCCCGCAGCTCTTCATGATGCCGGCGCCGGAATTCCTCGGCGACCATCAGATGTATTCGATGAACGTGCCGGCATGGACGCTGTTCTTCGAGTTGTTCGTGAACCTCGTCTACATCCTCGCTTTCCGCTGGCTGCGCCACACGCGCATCCTCGTAATGGTGGTGATCGGCTGCGCCCTCGCGCTCGTGTTCACGGTATTCCACTTCGGCTATATCGACGCCGGCGCGGACTGGGCGCAGTGGTGGGCGGGCTTTGCCCGTGCCGGCTTCGGCTTCTTCGCGGGCGTGCTGACTTTCCGGCTGCTGGGCCGGCCGACGACGGGACGCCGGCCGGAGAGCAACTGGGCGTTCGTGCTCCTCATTGCGATCCCGATTGCGTGCTTCATTCCCGCGACGCCGCAGCTGCGGCCGTTCGTCGATCTGACGCTGGCCGCCGTGCTGGGCATACCGGGGCTCCGCATTGCGCAGGGCATTGCGCCGCCGGCCAGATATCACGGCCTCTTCATCGTGGGCGGGCGGATCTCCTATGCGATCTACATCCTTCACCAGCCCTTCCGCGAAGTGGCGGAGCGGATCAGCTGGCGGACGCCTGTGCTGTACGAGGTGCAGCCGCTGGGCGGGGTTGCGATCCTGGTCATGGTGGTGGCGCTGTCCTACTTCGCCGAGAAATACTATGACCGTCCGCTGCGCCGCATGATTGTCGGAATGCTCAAGCAGCGCGAGATGCGCAGGCGCGGGCCGGGGCGGGCGGCGTCTCCGGGCTGACCTGCTCCGCGATTTTACTGGGCGACCCAGCCGCCGTCGATTGACAGCGCGGCGCCGTTGATCTGGTTGGCGGCCTCGCTCGTGAGAAACACCGCCATCGCGGCGACGTCCGACACCTTCACGAACTCCTTCGTCGGCTGGGCGGCGAGCAGCACGTCGCGGATGACGGCGTCTTCGGAGATGCCGCGCGCCCTGGCCGTATCGGCGATCTGGTTCTCGACCAGCGGCGTGCGGACATAGCCGGGGCAGATCGCATTCACGCGGACGCCATGCTGCGCGCCTTCGAGCGCGGTCGATTTCGTGAAACCGAGAATGCCGTGCTTGGCGGCGACGTAGGCGCTCTTGAAGGGCGAGGCGACGAGGGCGTGGGCCGAGGCGATGTTGATAATGCGGCCCCACTTGCGCGCCTTCATGTCAGGGAAGGTGAGGCGCGTGGTGTGGAAGGCGGACGAGAGATTGAGCGCGATGATGAGATCCCATTTCGCGATGGGGAAATCTTCCACCGGAGAAACATGCTGGACGCCGGCATTGTTGACCACGATGTCGATGGGGCCGAGCCTGGCTTTCGCCTCGGCGAACATGGCGGCGATCTCGGCCTCCTTCGTCATGTCGGCGCTGGAGTAGAGGCAGGTGATCTTGTGCTCGGCCTCGAGCGAGGCGCGGAGCTTTTCGATGGCGGCGGCGTCGCCAAAGCCGTTGAGGACGACGTTATTGCCAGCCGCTGCGAGGGCGCGCGCGATGCCCTCGCCGATGCCTGAGGTGGAGCCGGTGACGATAGCCGTTCTGGGGGCGGTCTGGGTCATGGCGATGCGATCCTTCTGGCTGGCGC
>CAZGWV010000102.1:0-7992 GCA_964529555.1 uncultured Rhizobium sp. | reverse complement strand
AACAGTCTCGCACCACTCTTTCGAGCCGGGCTCAGGCCCGTCCGAGCCGCATGCCGCCAGCAGGAGGGTCGCGCCAACGAAGCCGCCAGCAAGTCCGATCAGGCCGATACGCATCGAAATATCCCCGCTCTCGTTTCTGTCGCCGGCCCGACCCTGCGGTCACCCGGCGCTCACGTCAACCAGAGGCAAGCCGCCTCACTTCGGTTCGGCTGTCCGCGCACACCCCAGCAGCGTCTCATCATGCCAGTCGACACTCACCGCCCACTCATACTTCACATTGTTGTCGAGCCCATCGAGACACGCGGCCTGCTGCAGGCGCATGACGAAATCCCCGTTCGGCGTTTTCGACGTCAGCGTGAATTCGCTCTTGCCCTCGGGCGTCCTGGTCTCGGCCTTCACCGGCGCCGCGCCCTCGAAATCCGCCTCGCCCGCGATCGAGATCGCAGTCTTGTCGGTCGCGCGCGTCACCGACACCATCCACGGCGCCGGGTCCATCCCGTTGAGCACCAGGTCGCCGTCGAGCACGGCGTCGGCAGGCGTGCAGCCGGCCAGCGCGATGGCGGCGGAAGCTGCGGCAAGGCAGGCGGCGATATGTGACAGACGCATGGGCAATCTCCTTGCGCCCATTCTAGAACACCCCGCGCCGCTGCGAAACAGCTTCCGGCGCCGGCAAACTCCGGTTCGCGCCCGAATTTTCCGGCCCCACTGGCGTATCCATGCGCGAAGAGTAGGATCGCCAGCCATGACCCTCGATGCCAGCCTGCACCGGATGACGGCGACCCAACTCGCGGCGGGGCTGAAGCGAAAGGCGTTCAGCGCCAGCGAACTTTGCGACGCTTCCATCGCGCGCATCGAAGCGCTCGATGCACAGGTCAACGCCGTCGTGGTCCGCGATTTCGAACGCGCCCGCACCGAAGCCCGCATGGCCGACGACGCCATCGCCAAAGGCCGCGCCGGCCCGCTCGCCGGCCTGCCCATGACGATAAAGGAAAGCTTCGACCTGCGCGGCCATCCCACCACCTGGGGCTTCACCGAACACCGCGACCACCGCGCCCGCGAAGACGCCTTCGCCGTCCAGCGCATCAAGGCCGCCGGCGCCGTCGTGCTCGGCAAGACCAACGTGCCGCCCGCCCTCGCCGACTGGCAGTCGGACAATCCGATCTATGGCCGCACCAACAATCCGCACGCGCTCGGCCATTCTGCCGGAGGCTCGTCCGGCGGTTCCGCCGCCGCCATCGCGATGGGCTTCTCCGCGCTGGAACTCGGCTCCGACATTGGCGGCTCGGTGCGCGTGCCCGCCGCGTTCTGCGGCGTCTACGGTCACAAGACGAGCTACCGCATCGTCTCCAATCACGGCCATGCCTATGGCGGCCTCGAATTCGCAGCGCCGCAACTCGCCGTCATCGGCCCGCTGGCGCGCTCTGCGGCAGACCTCGCCATGCTGCTCGACGTGGTCGCAACGCCAGACCCGGACGAGTTCAACAACAAGCTCACCCTCCCCCGCGCCCGCCACGGCAGCCTGAAGAGCTTCCGCGTCTTCGTGCTCGATCACCATCCCGCCGCGCAGGCCGACCAGGAAATCCTCGGCGCCATCGACCGCTTCGCCGACGACATCGCCCGCGAAGGCGCCAGCGTCTCGCGCAAGTCCAGCCTCCTGCCCGACATGAATGTATCGTGGCGCACCTATCAGGCCATGCTCCACACCATCATCACGCGCGGCCAGACCCAGGCCGGCGGCCGCCAGCCCATCTCCGCGCACGACTGGTTCGGCCTGCTCGACACCCAGCTGCGCATCCGCCGCCAGTGGGCCGACTTCTTTCGCCATTTCGACGTGGTTCTCGCCCCCGCCTTCGGCACGCCAGCCTTCCCTCACTCCAGCGAATCCGACTGGCGCAAGCGTTCGCTGACACTCAACGGCGAACCCTCCAATTTTGGCGCCCAGCTCGGCTGGGCCGGCATCGCCACCGTCGCGAATTTGCCCTCGACGGCGATCCCGCTCGGCCTCAACGCACAGGGCCTGCCGCTCGCCTGCCAGGCCATCGGCCCCTTCCTCGAAGACCACACCGGCATCGCCTTCGCCGGGCTGGCGGGACGGGAAGTGGCGGCGCCAAAAATCGCTGGATGACGTCCACCAACCTCTCACCTGTCATTCCCGCCGAAGCGCGCAAGCGCGAAGAGCGGGAACCCAGAAGCCACAAACACCGCCCTCGCAGCCCCTGGGTTCCGGCTCGCGCTATCGCGCGTCTGGAATGACACGGATGAGAATCTCATCTCACCACGTCCGCGTCCCCGCACTTCGCGTGATCCGCGGCTTCGCCAGCATCCACACGCCCACGATCGTCAGCACCATCGCCGCCATGTGCGGCCAGCCAAACGGCTCATGCAGCACCACCACCGCAGCCCACGCGGCGACCACGGGACCGACCCCGCCCACGGCGCTCGTCGGCCCCGGCCCGATCCGCCCGATGGCCGCCGCGATCATAAAGCTCGGGATCACCGTGCAGAAGATCGCCAGCACCAGCGCCAGCCAATAGCCATTCGCCGTCACCGGCGGCGGCGCATGCAGCGCCATCTCGATCCCGCTCTGCGCCAGGAATGCGATGGAGGCGATGGACATCCCGAACGCCGTGAACAGCGTCGAGCCCATCTTGGTGATCACCGGCTTCGAGGCCGTCACATAGATCGCGTAGATGAACGCGCCCGCGAAGATCAGCCCGCCGCCCAGAAGCGCATCCGGCCCCTGATGGCCGATCTCCGCCCCGAACAGGATCGCCACGCCCAGATAGGCCAGCAGCAGCGCGATCACATGCCGGGCCGTGATCTTCTCCTTCAGGAACATCCACGCCAGCAGCGCCACGATGGTCGGATAGATGTAGAGGATCAGCCGTTCGAGCTGGGCCGAAACATATCTCAGCCCCTCGAAATTGAGCCACGACGACAGATAATAGCTCATCAGCCCCAGCCCGCCCGCCATCAGGAAGAAGCGCGTCGCCGGCTTCTCCTTCGCGCGCACGAAAGCGACTACTCCGATCGCCAGATAGACCGGCAGCGCAAATCCCATGCGCAGGGTCAGGAGTTGCGAGACGCCGATCCCCTCGGCGAAGGCCAGCTTGATGACCACGCCCTTGAGCGAGAACATGGAGGCCCCGAGCACGGCGAGGATCACGCCGATGGCGCGATTGCGGGCTTCCGGTTCGGTGGGCAGGGCGGCGGGTCTCATCTGGTCTCTCCGCTCGCCCCTGAAGCTGGTTGCGGAGGAACACCGGAGGGACGAGCGTCGCCGGCGCTTCCGCCGCCGGCCTCTCGTTTCAGACGCGAGAGCCCGGCGAAGGCCATTCGATGGCCTTCCACTCAAGTCGAAGCTGTTGGGCGTTCGCAGTCATGGGCGGGGTGTTAGGCCCGTTGTGAAAGACACGCAAGCGTGCGACCGGCGTCAAAGGATTGGACATCGGAACAAGCCGATAGAGACCCCCACCTGTCCGCCCTCTAGGTACGGGGCGGACAGGTGGGGGCCTGTCTCAAAAAAGCGAGACGCCGGATCAGCACCCTGCATCCCGTCAGGCCAATCAACCCCGGATCAAATCCGCGCGTGAATCGCCCCGCCGCCTTGCACTCTCAAACCTGTTAACCCACCTCCCCTACACCGCGTCAAACTACCTGCCGAAACCCGACATTTTACCCTCCCCAAGCGCCCGCAACGGGGTTAAACCCGGCCCCAACAGCCTGCTCGCCCGATAAGCGAAGGGCGGCGAAAAGACCGATCTGGAGACGTCATGGACATCAAGGTGCCTGCCATGGGCGAGAGCGTTACCGAGGGCACGCTCGCCAACTGGCTTGTGAAGCCGGGCCAGGCCGTCAAACAGGACGACCCGATCGCCGAGATCGAAACCGACAAGGTTGCGATCGAAGTCCCGGCCCCCGCCGCCGGCGTCATCACCGAACAACTGGTCCAGGCCGGCGAGACCGTCCAGATCGGCACGATCATCGCGAAGCTGCAGGAAGGCGCCTCCGCCTCGGCAGCCCCCGCCGCCGCCGCGAAATCGGCAGCCGCCGCCGCCAAGCCTTCGGCCTCCGCCGCGCCCGCCGCCCCGGCCGCGAAAGCCACCGAGAAGGTCGCCCCCTCGGTCGGCCGCATCGCCGCCGAAGCCAATGTGAACCCCGCCGACATCCCCGGCACGGGCAAGGGCGGCCGCGCCACCAAGGGCGACGCCCTCGCCTACGTCGCCTCGACGCCTGCCCCGGCCGCCGCCGGTTCTGCTTCAATGAGGGCGCCTGCCGCTGACGTTCCCCACACGCCGCGCGAACTCGGTCCGCGCGAAGAGCGCGTCAAGATGACCCGCCTGCGCCAGACCATCGCGCGCCGCCTGAAGGAAGCCCAGAACACCGCCGCCATGCTGACGACGTTCAACGACGTCGACATGTCGGAAGTCATGGAACTGCGCAAGCGCCACAAGGACGCCTTCGAGAAGAAGCACGGCGTGAAGCTCGGCTTCATGGGCTTCTTCGTGCGCGCGGTCGTCGCGGCCCTGAAGGACATCCCGTCAGTCAACGCCGAGATCGACGGCGCCGACATCATCTACAAGAACTTCTACAACATCTCGGTCGCCGTCGGCACCGACAAGGGCCTCGTCGTCCCCGTCGTGCGTGACGCCGATACGATGTCGCTGGCCGGGATCGAAGCCGAGATCGGCCGCCTTGGCCGCCTTGCCCGCGATGGCAAGCTGGCGATGGACGACCTCCAGGGCGGCACCTTCACCATCACCAATGGCGGCGTCTATGGCTCGCTGATGTCGACGCCGATCCTCAACCCGCCACAATCGGGCGTGCTCGGCATGCACCGCATCGAGGAGCGTCCGATTGTCGTCGATGGCAAGATCGTCGCGCGCCCGATGATGTATCTCGCGCTCAGCTACGATCACCGCATCGTCGACGGCAAGGAAGCGGTCACCTTCCTCGTGCGCGTCAAGGAAGCGCTGGAAGATCCCGAGCGCCTGCTGCTCGACCTGTAAGGCGACGCGGAGATGATGCCCTTCGAGGCCATCTCCGACGCCATCCTTCCCTGGATCATCCGCATCGCCGGCCTCCTCTGGCTGATCGGCGCCTTCATGCTGTTCCGCCAGATCCGCATGGAGATGGCGCTCGACCGCATGACCTCGCGCATCGAGGAAATGTCGCGCGAGCTCAGCGCGGAATTTCCACCCGAGGACGACGGCGCCTATGGCGGCCTCGACGCGCCGGTGAAACCACGCCCGCGATCCGAAGAAGAGAAAGCCGCCGAAGCCTGGATGGATCGCGACGATGCTGCCCGGCGCGGCTGGATCGCGGGGCAAGCCGTGGTGCTGGGCGCCACGGCCATCGCCATGATGATCCTGCACCCCTTCGCCGCCTGGCTCGTGGCGCTGCTGGTGCTGGGACAGGGCGTCTATTTCTTCTGGCGCGAATACACCGCCCGCCGCGCCCCCGACGCCGAAACCGCAGCCCACGCCCGGCCCACCGCCGCCACGGTCAACGCCGCCTGGTTTTCGCTTGTGATCGCCACGCTGATCTGGGCCGCCGCTTTCCGGGGGCTTTTGAAGTGAATGCCGGGCTACCTTAACGCCGGCGCGGCAGAGCTTAACGCGCCCGCGCGAAATTCACCCGATCGTCGCAGCCGGGCGGAAAGCATCTCTCTCTATTGTGTGCCGGTAGAAAACCGGAGGCGGGCCATCGGCCCGTGGGAACGATGCGGCGTATCTTCGCCCTCATGCTGATCGCGACGTCGGGCTGGCTGCTCTATCGCACCGCCAACGAATGGCTTGGCGGCGTCGACCACCTGCTCGGCCCGAAGGCGGCCAGCCTGCTCGATAATCCTGCTTTCGTCTTCCCCATGCTGGGCAGCGCGCTGGGATTGCTCGGCGGCCTCACCGTCTTCTTCAAGGGGCCGGGCGGCGCCCTGCTCGCCATCCTCGGCGGCGTCAGCGTCGCGGGCTTTGCACTCAACATCGACCAGACGCTCGAACTGGCCCATTTCTGGGACAACCAGCTGGCCGTGGGCGTCGTCATCCTGATGCTCGCGGCGATGACCGGCAGCATTCCCCGCAGCATCCAGCGCGCATCCTACGGCGACGATGAGGGCGGCTCCCGCACCCGGCGCACGTTCTAGCGCGCCAGAGGCGAATTGGCGTCCCGTATCCGTGTTTCCGCCCGTGGATGCGGGCGCTTCGCGTCCCCATATTGTGTCCGGTCAGCCCTTTGTTGACCCTTCCGGCGATGCGCGTATAGCTCCCGCCACAAGCGAACGGACGCGAGAATAGACCATGAGCGAGACTTTTGACGTCGTCATCATCGGCGGCGGCCCCGGCGGCTACAATTGCGCCACGCGCTGCGGCCAGCTGGGTCTCAAGGTCGCCCTCGTCGAGAAGCGCGACAAGCTGGGCGGAACCTGCCTGAATGTCGGCTGCATCCCGTCCAAGGCGATGCTGCACGCCTCCGAACTCTACGAAACGGCGGGCAAGGATTTCGCCGGCCTCGGCATCGAGGTGACGGGTCTCAAGCTCAACCTCGACAACATGCTGAAGCAGAAAGCCGACGCCGTGAACGGCCTCACCGCCGGCATCGCCTATCTGATGAAGAAGAACAAGGTGACCGTGTTCAGCGGCGCCGGACGCATCGACGGTCCGGGTCGCGTGGTCGTCTCGGGCTCGACGGGCGATCAGGTCCTCGGCGCCAAACACATCGTCATCGCCACCGGCTCGGAGCCCACGCCCCTGGTCGGCGTCGACATCGACGAGGAGCGCATCGTCTCCTCGACCGGCGCGCTCTCGCTCAAGTCGGTCCCCAAGCGCATGATCGTGATCGGCGCGGGCATTATCGGCCTCGAACTCGGCTCGGTCTGGCGCCGCCTCGGCTCGGAAGTGACCGTGGTCGAATATCTCGACCGCATCCTGCCGGGCGCGGACGGCGAAGTGGCCAAGCAGGCCCAGCGCATCTTCGCCAAGCAGGGCATCGACTTCAAACTCGGCATGAAGGTCACCGGCGTCGAGAAGATGAAGTCCAAGCTCAAACTCTCGATGCAGCCCGCCGCCGGCGGCGACGCTGAAACGCTGGACGCGGATATCGTGCTGCTCGCCATCGGCCGCCGCCCCTACACGCAGGGCCTCGGCCTCGAGACAGTCGGCGTCGTCCCCGACCGTCGCGGCGTGATCGCCAACGAGCACTACCAGACCTCGGCCCCCGGCGTGTGGGTGATCGGGGACGTCACCTCCGGCCCGATGCTGGCGCACAAGGCCGAAGACGAGGGCGTTGCCTGCGCCGAGCTGATCGCGGGCAAGGCCGGCCATGTGAACTACGACATCATTCCGGGCGTGGTTTACACCAAGCCGGAGATCGCCTGGGTCGGCAAGACGGAAGAAGAGCTGAAGGCTGCTGGCGTCGCCTACAAGTCCGGCAAATTCCCCTTCTCCGCCAACTCGCGCGCCAAGACGAACCATGAGACGGACGGCTTCGTGAAGATCCTCGCGGACGCCACGACGGACCAGGTCCTCGGCGCTCACCTCGTGGGCGTCGGCGTTGGCGAGATGATCGCAGAAGTCTGCGTCGCGATGGAGTTCGGCGCCTCCTCCGAAGACATCGCCCGCACTTGCCACGCCCACCCCACGCTCACCGAAGCCGTACGCCAGGCCGCGATGGCCGTCGAAGGCTGGGCGATGCAGATGTGAGGCTGCTGCTCTTCGCAGACAGCTGGCTCGCCGATAGAGACCCCCACCTGTCCGCCCCCTAAGAACGGGGCGGGACCCCGTTGCATCACCGCCCTCCAATGTTGGGTAAGCTGGCGCAACATGGTCCCGCCCCGTTCTTAGGGGGCGGACAGGTGGGGGTCTGTTTCAACGTGCACCGCCCTCCGCGATCACGGCGCTCGCGCAGCCTTAACCTCTGACAATCGGCATGGCCTTTGCGGCGCGCCTGTGCTTGGCTTTTGCCGGGGCAGACGTGTGGAGGGAACGGTTGAGCACC
>CAZGWV010000101.1:0-12225 GCA_964529555.1 uncultured Rhizobium sp. | reverse complement strand
CGCGCTAGATCATCCGTGTGAGCGATCTGTTTTCAGCTGCCGGACTGACCGAGGAAGCGCCCCGTCCGCTGGCGGATCGGCTGCGCCCGGAAACCATCGGGGATGTGGTCGGGCAGGATCACCTGCTGGGGCCTGAGGGCCCCATCGGGCGGATGCTGGCGCAGGGGCGGCTGGCGAGCCTGATCCTGTGGGGGCCGCCGGGGGTGGGCAAGACCACCATTGCGCGGCTACTGGCCAAGCGGGCCGGGCTCGATTTCGAACAGCTCTCGGCGATCTTCTCGGGCGTGAAGGACCTGCGCGCCGTGTTCGAGAAGGCCGAGGGGCGGCGCGCGACGGGCAAGGGTACGCTGCTGTTCGTGGACGAGATCCATCGTTTCAACCGGGCGCAGCAGGACGGCTTCCTGCCGTTCGTCGAGCGCGGGGTGGTCACGCTGGTCGGCGCGACGACGGAGAATCCCTCGTTCGAGTTGAACGGCGCTCTGCTGTCGCGGACGCAGGTGATGGTGCTGAAGCGGCTGGACGATGCGGCGCTGGAGAAGCTGATCGCGCGGGCGGAGGCGCATCTCGGCGAGACCGCGCCGCTGACCGAGGATGGGCGCGCGGCGCTGATGGCGATGGCGGATGGCGATGGGCGGTACTTCCTCAATCTTGTGGAGGAGGTGTTCTCGTGGGGACGTACGCAGCCCGTCGATGCGAACGCGCTGATGGCGGCGTTGCAGAAGCGTGCGCCTGCCTACGACAAGGATCGCGAGGGGCACTACAATCTCATTTCAGCATGGCACAAGGCGACGCGCGGGTCTGACCCGGATGCCGCGCTCTACTGGTTCTGCCGGATGCTGGAGGGTGGCGAAGACCCGCTGTTCCTGGCGCGGCGGATGATCCGCGCGGCGAGCGAGGATATCGGCCTTGCCGATCCAACCGCGCTGATGATCTGCAACGAGGCGGTGGCGGCTTATGAGCGGCTCGGCTCGCCCGAGGGCGAGTTGGCGCTGGCGCAGGCGGTGATCCATCTGGCGACGGCGCCGAAGTCGAATGCGGCGTATACGGCCTACAAGGCCGCGCGCGCGGCGGCGCGGGAGACGGGCTCTCTGGCGCCGCCGGCGCATATCCTGAACGCGCCGACGAAGATGATGAAGAATCTCGGCTATGGCGCGGGCTATCAGTACGACCATGACGCCGAGGGGCAGTTCTCCGGGCAGGACTATTTCCCCGATGGCATGGAGCGGCAGAGCTTCTACCAGCCCAAGGGCGCCGGTCGCGAAGCGCCGATCCGCGAAAAGCTGGAGCAGTGGGCCAAGCTGCGGCGGGAGCGCCAAGGTGGCTAAAGGCGTCAAGCGCAACTACGAAGCCATGCCTGTGTCGGACGAAGACGCCGCCTATGTGCGCGCGTTCGTCATCCATGATGATAGCGGCATTCTCGCGTTCAACAAGCCCTCGGGTCTTCCGGTGCAGACGCGCAACCCGGATGACCGCACGCTGGACCGGCTCATGGCAGCGTTCGCGCGCTCGAATGGAAAGCGCCCCCGGCTGGTGCATCGTCTCGATGCGCAGACGTCGGGTGTGATCGTGGCGGCGAAGACCCAGCCGGCGGCGGCAATGCTGAGCCAGGCGTTTGCCGAGCGGCAGGTCAGCAAGACCTATCTGGCCATCGTCACGGGCTCGCCATTTCCGCCGGGCGAGACGGAGTTCTCGATGCCCCTCTCGCGCCACATCGCGCGGCCGGGGCTCGAACTGATGCGTGCGTCGCGGCCCGGCGACCAGACGCGGCAATCGGCCGTTACCCGCTGGCGGACGCTGTCTTCCAACGGTTCCACCCACCTGATGGCCGTGGAGCCGCAAACGGGCCGGATGCACCAGATCCGGGTGCATCTGTCCATCGAGGGGCGGCCCATCCTGGGCGATCCGTACTATGGCGGCGCGAGCACCCTGGCGGGCGCGCCCGTGCCTCGCCTGATGCTCCACGCGGCCAGCCTGGACCTGCCGCACCCGACGGCGGGCGGGCGCATCGTGATTAACGCCCCGCCGCCTGCGGATTTTCTCGAAGTCCTTTCGGCCGCAGGGCTGGAATTGCCTGCCGATCTGGCTTCCTGAGCCGGTTGGCCCTATGGACGGGGCGTCATGTCCAATTTTCTCCTCGTAGCCCTCGGGGGCGGCCTTGGCGCCGCTGGCCGTTATGGCGTTTCACTGGCGATGCCCATGAAGCCCGGCGAGTGGCCGTGGGCGACGTTCGGCATCAATGTGGTGGGTAGCCTGCTCATTGGCGTGCTGGCCGGGTGGCTCTCGACGCGAGGCGATGCGGGCGAGCCGTGGCGGCTGTTCCTCGGTGTTGGCGTGCTGGGCGGGTTCACGACATTCTCGGCCTATTCGCTGGAGACGTTGCGCATGGTCGAGCGCGGCGAATGGCCAGCGGCGGCGCTGTACGCGCTTGGCTCGGTTGCAGCTGGACTGGCTGCTGTGGCGATCGGCGTCGAAATAGCAAAGCGGATGGCGGCATGAGCTGGAATGCCGGGCAGGTCGTCAATCTCAACGTCGATGCGGACGAGGACGACACGCGCCTCGACCGCTGGCTGAAGCGCAAGTTTCACGGGCTGAGCCAGATCCAGATCGAGAAGGCGCTGCGCAAGGGAGAAATCCGCGTCGATGGTGCGCGGGCGAAATCCAACACGCGGGTGAAGGCGGGGCAGACCGTGCGCGTGCCGCCGATGGCGCCGCCGCCGGGCGAAGCGGATGGCGAGGAGAAACCGCGCGTTCGCGTGAAATCCTCCGACGCTGACATGATGCGTTCACTGGTGATCTATGAGGATGACGAGGTCATCGCGCTGAACAAGCCGGCGGGGATCGCGGTGCAAGGCGGCACGGGAACGACGCGCCACATCGATGCGCTGTCGCGCGCGCTGGTGGCCGATACCGCCGAGAAGCCGCGGCTGGTTCACCGGCTGGATCGCGATACGTCGGGCGTGCTGATCCTCGCGAAGACGGTGGGTTCGGCGAACCGGCTGGGCGCGCTGTTCCGTTCGCGCGAGCTGGACAAGATCTACTGGGCCGTGACGCTTGGCGTACCGCATCCCACCAGCGGCGACATCCGCAGCTATATGATCAAATCGACCGGGCCGGGGGACGACAAGGAAAAGATGCGCCTGTCCACGCAGGGCGAGAAGGGTTCGGTTCACGCGCTGACGCTCTATTCTGTGGTTCAGAATGCGGGGCGGAAGGCGGCGTGGGTGGCGCTGAAGCCGGAGACGGGGCGCACGCACCAGCTGCGCTTCCACATGGCCGAGATCGGCTGCGCCATCGTGGGCGATCGCAAATACACTTGCGACCGCGAAGTCCCGCAGGGGCTGGCCGATGGGCTGCACCTGCATGCGCGTGCGCTGCGCCTGCCCAATCCCGGCGGGCCGCCGATCGAGATCGTCGCGGAATTGCCACCGCATATGGAGAAGACGTTCGAGGTGCTCGGCTTCGAGACGTCGACGGTCGATGACTTCTTCGACCTGCGAAAGCCGAGACGGAAGCGTTGAGCGCTGCGGCCGCCGAACGGGCGAGCGCGCAGCTTTGATTGGGCGCGGCGTGTGTGGGCTGATGCGGTTACGCGCTTTCCGTTCGTCGTCATGCAGAGATAGGAACTGTCATGGAGTACGCCAAGGGCGTGAAGGGCGAAATCGATCAGCGGCCAAAGCGGTTCTACGAGACCGTGGAAGTCGCATCAGCCGATGCCGGTTGGGTCGTGACGCTGGATGGCCGCGCGCTGCGTTCGCCGGGCGGTGCGCGGCTGCATCTGCCGACGCAAGCGCTAGCGCAGGTGCTGGCGGACGAGTGGCGGGCGCAGGGCGAGCGGATCGATCTGGCGTCGATGTACAACACGCGGCGCGCTTATGGTGTCAGCGAGCGCTCGGCTGAGATCAGGGAGCGCCTGATCGAGCAGACGGTGCGGTATGCCGGGACCGATCTTGTCTGCTATCTCGCGGATCGTCCTGCGGCGCTGCGGGCGCGGCAGGAGGCGGCGTGGGCGCCGTGGCGCGTCTGGGCGGAAGAGGCGCATGGCGTGAGGCTGGTCGCGGTCTCGGGCATCCTGCCGGTGGACCAGTCGGAGGCGTCGCTGCAGGCGATGCGCGATCATGCCAACGCGCTGGATGATTTCCGGCTCGACGGACTCGTGACGGCGGTCGCTCTGCTTGGGTCGGCGGTGCTGGGGCTGGCCGTCGAGCGCGGCAGGTTGAGCGCGGTCGAGGCGTTCGAGGTGTCGCGGGTCGATGAACTCTACCAGATCGAGCAGTGGGGCGAGGATGGCGAGGCGGCCAGGCGCACGGCGAGCCAGCGCCTTGAGGCGCAGGCTCTCGATGCGTGGTTTGCTGCGCTGAACGTTTCTTGAAGCAGGATCGATTTTGGTCGAACTGGTCCGCCTTGTCCCGCTCATCCTGACGAAAGTCAGGATCCAGGAACGGTGGCGAAACGCGAACAGGCTTGAAGCACCAAGTCTGAACAAGCCTCATCATCTGCCCTGGGTCCTGACTTTCGTCAGGACGAGCGGGGATGGGGCTATGCTTCCAGTCAAGACTTTCTGATTTTAAACCATTCCCGCGCGCTGGGCGCAGGCGTAGGCGAACTGGGCGAGCGGGGCGACGCGGCCTTCGTTCTGCGCGGCGGCGGCGTTGGACGCCGTGCCATCGCGGACGCGGCCGACGATGCCCTGCAGGATGCCGGCGAGGCGGAAAGCGTTGTACGCGAAATAATAGTCGAGTTCGGGCAGGCCCTTGCGGCCGGTGAGTTCGCAATAGCGCGCGACGTACTGGTCCTTGCTCGGAATGCCATAGCCCGGCTGGTTCACCACGCCCGCGATGCTCGGACGCTGCGGATCGGACGAGGGCATTTCCCACGACATCAGGTGGTAGGTGAAGTCGGCCAGCGGATCGCCGAGGGTGGACAGCTCCCAATCGAGGACCGCGATGACTTTCGGCTCGGTGGGGTGCAGCACCATGTTGTCGATGCGATAGTCGCCGTGGACGATGGTGGTGGTCTCGCCCGGCGGGATGTTCCTGGGCAGCCAGTCGATCAGCTTGTCCATCTCCGGGATCTTGGTCGTCTCGGACATCTGGTATTGCTTGGTCCAGCGGTGGATCTGGCGGGCGACGTAATCGCCTTCCTTGCCGAAGCCTTCGAGGCCGGCCTTGCGCCAGTCGACATTGTGGAGCGCGGCGAAGGTCGACAGCTTGGCGTCGAAGATCGCGGCGCGTTGCGCGGGCGTGTAGTCGGGCAGGGTCGCGTCCCAGAGGATGCGGCCTTCGACCATGTCCATCACGTAGAACATCGTGCCGGTGACGCTCTCGTCCTCGCAGAGGCCGTAGGGCTTGGCGACCGGGAAGCCGAGCGGATGGAGCGCGGCGATCACGCGATACTCGCGATCAACGGCGTGGGCCGAGGGCAGAAGCTTGCCCGGCGGCTTGCGCCGCATGACGTATTTCTTCGCGGGCGTGATGAGCTGATAGGTCGGGTTGGACTGGCCGCCCTTGAACTGGCGGACGGTGAGCGGGCCCTTGTAGTCTTCGACATTGGCCTCCATCCACGCGGCGAGCTTCGCCTCGTCGAACTTGTGGCTCTCGGCGACTTCCTTGGTGCCGGAGAAGAGGTCGGTGGGGTTTGGGTCGCTCATGTCCTGCCCTGTCCGTTCAGTCTTTTTCTGGTCCCGCATACCGCAGGTTCAAATCTGCTAAACACGGTTCTTGTCCCCAGGTCGAGGACATTTGTTGGTCCTGAGTGGCGTGCCGGCCGTGCCGTGCGCTGAACACATCCTTCGAGACGATTGTCGCTTTGCGACAATCCCTCAGGATGAGGCCGGTGGTTGCTGAAATGCTTCAAAGCCCGCAAGTCTCATCCTGAGAGAACGCCGAAGGCGATCGTCTCGAAGGATGTGTTCGGATCACTCCCCTTTCAACGCGCGCCACGCAATATCGCGCCTGCAGAAGCCGTCTGGCCAGTCGATCTTGTCTACGGCGGCGTAGGCGCGCCGGGCGGCTTCTGCGAGGGTCGGCGCGGTGGCGGTGACGTTGAGGACGCGGCCGCCATTGGCGATGATGTCGTCGCCTTTCTTCGTTGTGCCGGCGTGGAAGACTGTGACACCGTCAACCTGCCCGGCGGCTTCGAGGCCGCCGATGACGCCGCCCTTTTTCGGCTCGCCCGGATAGCCCGCGCCGGCCATCACAACGGCGACGGCGTGATCGGAGAAGCGTTCGAGGCGCTTGCACTCGCCGAGGCCGCCGGTAGCGCAGGCGAGAAGTTGCGGCAGCGGGTCTTCTTTCAGGCGCGCCATGATGACCTGGCATTCGGGGTCGCCGAAGCGGACATTGTATTCGACCACACGCGGCCCGTGCTTCTCATCGATCATCAGGCCGACGAAGAGAACGCCGCGATAGGGGCGGCCATCCTGCTTCATGCCGAGAATGGTGGGCGTGACGATGTCGTCCATCACGCGCTGCTGCATGGCTGCGTCGAGGATGGGCGCGGGCGAGTAGGCGCCCATGCCGCCGGTGTTGGGGCCGGTGTCGCCATCGCCGACGCGCTTGTGGTCCTGTGCGCCCGCGAGCGGCACGGCGGTCTCGCCATCGCAGAGGGCGAAGAAGCTAGCTTCCTCGCCGTGCATGAATTCCTCGATGACGAGGGAGGCGGAGGCTGCGCCGAACTTGCCGCCGAGCATGTCGTCGATCTCGGCTTCGGCTTCGGCGCGCGTTTCGGGGATGACGACGCCCTTGCCTGCTGCGAGGCCATCGGCCTTCAGCACGTAGGGCGGGCCATCGAACGTATCGAGATAGGCTTTCGCTTCTGCTGCCTGCTCTGTCGTGAAGCGGCGATAGCGGGCGGTGGGGATGGCGTGCTTCGCCATGAAGTCTTTCGAGAAGCCTTTCGAGCCTTCAAGCATCGCGGCGCGGGCCGAGGGGCCGAACACCGGAATGTCGATGGCGCGCAGCTTGTCCGCGAGGCCGAGGACGAGTGGCGCTTCGGGGCCGACGATGACGAGGTGGGGCCGTTCCTGTTTGGCGAAGGCGACCAGCGCTTCGAGATTGTCAGCCGCGATGGCCTCGCAGCGGGCCACGGCGGCGATGCCGGGATTGCCGGGGGCGACGACGATATCGGTCACCCGAGGGCTCTGTTTCAGGCGCCAGGCCAGCGCATGTTCGCGACCGCCGCCGCCGACAATGAGAATTTTCATTCAGGCCATCCGACAGGCTGCGAACCGGGCTATACAGCCAGCGGGATTAGTACGGCGGGCGGCCACATAACAAGGCGGCTGTCGCGGCGAAGGTAGCTTGTGTTGGCCGATTTGAACGCATTCTCGCGTGAGAGCGACCTGACCGGGTTCTGGATCGGGCGTTACTGGGTGAGCAATCACGGCCCGACCCCGTTTTCGGCGCATATCACCGAGGCGGGCGGCAGCCTGACGGGGAGTACGCTGGAGCCTGCCACCTTCGGGGCTCCCTTTCTGGCGGAGCTGTCGGCGGATATTTCCGGCAGGCGGGACGGGCAGGCGGTGGATTTCACGAAGATCTATCATCCGGCCCCCGGCGTTCACCGGACGCCCATCGCCTATTCGGGGACGGTCGACGACAAGCTGACAGTCATCGAAGGCGAGTGGCGTTTTCCCGATGGGTGGTGGTCTGGCCGCTTTGTCATGGAGCGCGCTTCGCGTGGAGCGAAGGCGGAGCCCGTGGTGCGGAAGGCCAAGATCGGCGTGGGCCGGTAGAAGAGTCTTCGGCAAGATTCAGAACGATCCCGACAGGTTGAGGCCGACATGGAGGCCGCTCGCGCGCGTGCGGTCTTCCACGAAGGAAATCGGGTCGGCGACCGTGCCGGCATGGCCGATGCGCATGAAGCGTTCCTCGTTGTCGAGAAGGTTCGACACGTTGAGGCGGGCGTTCATCCCGATGACGTCCTTGTGCTGGATGAAGGCGCCGACGCGGCCCGCCGAGTCCCAGCGATAGCTTCTCTGGGTGACGCCATAGCCGGGGGCGTTGCTGCTGTCCTGATAACCAAGGCCCCAGGCCCAGGGCGTGCCGGGCAGGTCCTGGCGGAAGTTCACGCTGTAGTGCGAATGGCGCGTGCCCGAGAGATGGCGATCCTCGCCGGTGACGCCATCCTCGATATTGCTGTCGCGAAGCGATGCGCTCCAGTCGAGCTTGCCGCCGGGAATGCCGATGGCGCCGGTGGGAATGGTGCCCGACAGATCGAGGCCGTAGCTGACGGCGCTGTCGAGATTGCCGGGCCCCTCGATCACGGTGATCGAGCCGTCGTCGTTGACGGTGCGCGCGAACACCAGCGTTGAGTTCACATCCTCGATCTGACGGCCATAGAGTTTAAGACGAACAGGACCGAGGCCGCCGACTTCGCCATTGGCTTCCAGTGCGAGGTCCCAGCTCTGCTCCGGCACGATTTCCGGGTTGCCGTTCTGCTGTTGCCCGCTTTCATCGGCGAGGTTCACCGACGAGACGAAGTCGCCGAAGTCGAGCTGGCCGACAGAACGCTCAAGGCGAAGATTGGCGTTCCAGTCTGCGGCGGGAGACCAGGAGAGCGCAAGAGAGCCCTTGGGGCGCACGAATTCGCGGACCCGTCCATTTGCGCCCGACTGCGAGATTTCAGAATACTCGGCGCCGACGACGGCCTGCATGAAGACGCCGCCGCCGATGTCGCGGCCATGCACGAGGGCGGCCTCGGTGCGGCGTTCCTCGACATGGGAGGTGCCGCCGTAGAGCGGGATGTCGGCGTAGACGCCATTGGAGAGCACGGCGTAGCCGGTGGCGGTATCGAGCTTGTTGACCGCGCCTTCGAGCGCCATCTGCCAGTCGGCGTCGCCATCGCTCCACGCATATTCGCTGCGCAGGATCGTTTCCTCGACCGACTTGTCCACCTGTACGCGCGCGCCGGCCTCTGCGCCGCCGCCGGAATAGGCGATTGTCGTTGTGGTCGCCGGCGTGCTGGATGAGTTTGCCGAGAGGCCGATGAGCTTGAGGCGGCCGGGACCAACGGCGAACTCGTGGTCGGCGTTTATCTTGAGGCTCTCGCCGTCGCTGTCGAAATCATAGCTTCGCAGGTGATCGCCGGCGACTGAGCCGGAGCGCCATGACAACTCGTTGCGGCCATCCGTGTTCACGGCAAAGAGGAGGCCGAGATTCGAGACGGCGCCGGAGAGGGTCTCGTTCGAGAGCGCCGTGGAGACTTCGTGCCGGCGGCCGCTCCAGCGTTCGACCTCGTCGCGGAATTCGATCGGTTGGGCTGCGCCGTTGAACAGCGTCTCCGGGCCGGCGGAGCGGCCGTTCCACGCATAGGACGACAGGCCGAGGCTGTACGCCCAGTCGTCGAGATTGCCGGACACCAGGACGCGGCCACGCTCGAAGCGCGGGGAGCTGCCCTCGTTGAATTCGGGATTCCATTCCCAGCGGCCGCTCATCCCGGCGGGGCGGGTGACGACGTTGATGACCTGGCCGTTGAGGCCGGGAACATCGAGGCGGGCGCCGTCCGTGATCTCGATGCGGACGACGCGGTCGGCGGCGATGCGGCTGAGCGCCTCGCGGATGGTCATCGATTTGACCGGGATGCGGCGGCTGTCGATCAGCACGTTGGCGTCGCCCGCGCCCATGCCGCGCTTGCCGCCATTCTCCTTGATCGCGAAGCCGGGGGTCTGGTCGACCATGTCGAGGGCCGAGCGGGGGGCGAAGGCGGCGTAGTAGGTGGGCTCGAAAACCTGGGTGGCCGGGGCGACGGCGCTGACCTCTTCCGCCGCCGCCACGGTGGCGGAGACGGCGGCCAGCCCCGCGAGCAGGCTCAGCGTTCCGGCCCGCCGGGACAGGGAGAATCGCGTCTGGCGGGCGGTGCGTGAGGTCATGCTGCACAGAATCTCCGAACAATGGCGGCCAAAAGGCGAAGTTACGACGCTGTAATGTGCTTTGATGGCCAGACAAACCCTGCGAGAGTGACGATATGGTGAACGGACGCCTTGTCAGGTCTGGCGGGCTGTCCGGGGCGCTTGCGTCGTCGCGCTTCCGCAAGGAAACTCGGGGCGGAACGACTCGATGGGAGGGGCTGATGAAGACAGTTTTCCGTGCATTCCTGCTGTTTGCCGTTTTTGTCGCCGCGCCATTGCCGGCGGCGGCGGAGGGCGTGGATTTTCCAAAGCTGATGGAGATGCTCGAAGGGCTGGGATATCCGCCCAAACAGATCAGCAAGGAGGGCGAAAGCCCGAAGTCGGAGATCACCGCGACTTCCGGTTCGTGGAATGTGCATCTTTCCTTTGAAGTGTCGCCCAGCACGAGGTTCATCTGGGTGAGCGCCTTTCTGGGCGATGCGGGCCACATCACGGGCGAGCGGGCGCTGGACATCCTGAAGCGGCAGGCGGGCATCCAGCCGACCAGCTTCTGGATATCGCGCAGCGGCGGCCTGATGATCGGCATGTATGTCGACAATCGCGACGTCACGCCGGTGCATCTGAAGTATGTGATCGACAAGCTCGTCGGCGATGTCGAGCGGACCTCCAGCCTCTGGGCGCCCCCCGCAGAGACGCCGTAGAGCCGGTCCTGACGCCGTCGATCCGGGCGCTATAATCCGCCGATGGATGATCTTATCGAATCGCCGGAACAGCCGGGCTCCAACTCGCCGGAGATGACCGTCTCCGAACTGGCGGGGCAGCTCAAGCGCACGGTGGAGGAGAACTATTCCTTCGTGCGCGTGCGCGGGGAGCTGGGGCGTGTGGTGCTGGCGAAATCCGGCCACCTCTATTTCGACATCAAGGACGAGGGCGCGACGCTCAACACGATCATGTGGAAGGGCGGCGCGGCGAAGCTGCCGTTCAAGCCCGAGGAGGGGCTGGAGGTCGTGGCCGAGGGGCGGCTGTCGACTTATCCGGGGCGGTCGAACTACCAGATGATTGCGGAGCGGATGCGGCCGGCGGGGCTCGGCGCGCTGATGCAGCTGCTGGAGGAGCGCAAGAAGAAGCTGGCGGCCGAGGGGTTGTTTGCGGCTGAGCGCAAGAAGGCGATCCCGTTCCTGCCGGCGGTGATCGGCGTGGTGACGAGCCCGACGGGGGCGGTGATCCGCGATATCCTTCATCGCGTGCGGGATCGCTTTCCGGTTCATGTGCTGATCTGGCCTGCGCTGGTGCAGGGCGAGCGGGCTGCGGCGGAAGTCGAGGCGGGGATACGCGGGTTCAATGCGCTGAAGCCGGGCGGGCCTATTCCCCGCCCTGATGTGATCATCGTGGCGCGGGGCGGCGGCTCCATCGAGGACCTGTGGCCGTTCAACGAGGAGCGCGTGGTGCGTGCGGCGGCCGATAGCGTTATCCCGCTGATCTCCGCTGTGGGTCACGAGACGGATACGACGCTGATCGATTATGCATCCGATCGCCGGGCGCCGACGCCGACGGGCGCGGCCGAGATGGCGCTGCCGGTGCGGGCCGAGTTGATGGCGCGTGTGGAGACACTGGGCGGGCGGCTGTCGCGGCGGCTGCTGGGCGCGCTGGAGCGGCGCAAGCTGGAGCTGCGTTCGGCGGCGGGGCGGTTGCCGCGTCTGGACACGCTGTTGCAGGGGCCGAGGCAGCGGCTGGATATGGCGTCGCAGCGGTTTGGCGGCTCGCTGTCGCGGATGGTCGCGCGCAAGCGGGCGAAGTTCGATTCGGCGGGCGGCGGGCTGAGGCCTGCGGCTCTGCGGCGCGAGATTGCCGGCAAGCGGGGCGAGGTGGCGCGCGTGTCGGCGCGGCTGGCGCCGGCGATGGAGCGGCGGCTGAGGCGGCTGCGCGAGGCGCTGACGGGGCAGGCGCGGGTGCTGGGGTCTGTGTCGCATGAGCGGGTGCTGGCGCGTGGGTTCGCGCTGGTGACGCGGGCCGATGGCGGGCTGGTGCGGAGCGCTTCGGGTGTCGCCGATGGCGAGGCGCTGCGGCTGCGGTTTGCGGATGGGGAGCGGGAGGCTGTTGCCGGGGCGGGGGGTGGCGCGACGCCGCCGCCTGCTGGCGGCGAGGCCGGGCAGGGGCCTGTCGGTACACAGCCTGCCCCGGAGAAACATCGCCCGCGCATTCGCAAGCGGGTGCGTGGGGGAGACGATCAGGGCAATCTGTTCTGAGGCAGGCCATGCGCGGGCGTGGACGCGACACGCGGCCGCGTTCTCGCAGGCGGGGCCTGCGAGGCGCTGTTACGGGGTGCGCCTGCAATCGCGTGTGGGGGTGCTCGCTGTGTTGCGCGGGTGGTGAGCACG
>CAZGWV010000100.1:0-12237 GCA_964529555.1 uncultured Rhizobium sp. | reverse complement strand
CCGGTCTGACCGCGCCGAATTTCGAGCTGCATGCATATGCGGGGCGCGACCATGCGTTCGCGCGGGTTGGCGGCAAGCACTACCATGCGGGGGATGCCGAGTTGGCGAATGGGCGGACGCTGGGGTTTTTTGAGCGGCATCTGAAGTAGGGCTCGCTATCGGCTGAAGCGACTGACCTCGCTCCGCTCATCCTGACGAAAGTCAGGATCCAGGGCTGATGGTGAGGCTTGTTCTGCTTTGTGGCTTCAAGCCTGTTTGCGTGGCCCTACCGCTCCTGGATCCTGACTTTCGTCAGGATGAGCGGGGATGGAGTTGTGCTTGTGGCTCCTGGGTTCCGGCTCGCGCCTTTGGTTTACCCTGAGCGACGCCGCAGGCGGCGTCGAAGGGCGCGCCCGGAATGACACTGGTGATGATGTGACTTGGGTAGTGCTCGGTGAGCGCGGCCCCTCGTGGTTCGACGGACGTGGCGATGCGTTCGCATCGCCGCTGCTCACCATGAGGCTCCTCTCGCTCTCATCGTAGCTGTCGCCTGAGCCCTCATGGTGAGCAGTTCGCGTGACGAAGTCAGGCGAACGTCCGTCGAACCATGAGGGCGGTTGAGCGTGAAAGTAGCGCCCGCACGACCGCATCCCCTGCCCTGCGTTTAACGCATTGCTAACGCGCTCACGGGCGCAGCGAAGCGTCATGGGAGCGGGGGGAGGGGAGGGTATGACCGTCCGTATACGGTCATACTTTCAGGGCGATCAGGATGCCGGCTTCAGCGCGGCGTCGATCATGGCGATGCCGTTGCGGATATAGGTGCAGTCGTCCTTGCATTCGGCGGCCATGCGCACGAGGTCGGCGCGCTGGGCGTGGGCGGCGGCGGTGTCGCCGAGCATGGCGTAGGTCACGCCGAGGCGGCTTTTCGGATCGGGGTGAGCGGGCATTTTCTCGAGCGCGATTTCGAGCGGGGCCTGCGCATCCTGCCAGCGGCCGAGCTGCATGCGCGACACGCCGAGATAGAGATTGGCTTCGCCATTCTGCTTGTCGGTCGCGACATAGCGGACGAATTTCCGTTCGGCGGTCTCGAAGTTCTTTTTGTCGAACGCGCGGAGGCCGTCGACGAATTGCGTCTCGATGCCGAAGCCCGTCTGGCGCCAGGCGTCGCCATCCCAGTTGGGCGTGGCCGGCGCGGGCGGCGTGTAATACTCGGCGGGCGCGGGAATGGAGCTGGCTTCCTGCGCGGCGGCGGGAAGGGCGAGCATTGCGGTGGCGGCGAGCAGAACAGAAAGCGTGACGGTTTTCATGGCGATCCCTCCAGCCGGATGAGACATCCTGCCGCAATCGGGGCGGGGAGTCAGCATTCCCCGAACGTTGGGCGGCGATCAAGTTTTTGGGGGTGGGGCGCCCTTCCCTAGCGGCAATCGATCATTGTCATTCTGGACGCACGCGCAAGCGGGCGAGCCGGAACCCAGGAGTTGAGAGAGCGGCGCCTGTGGCTCCTGGGTTCCCGCTCACGCCTTCGGCGTGTCGGGAATGACAGTGGCGGGTCGCGGCTCAGACGCGGAAGTTGAAGCTGATGCTGACGCGGGAGGTCGCCGCGCGGTTCACGGTGACTTCGTGGCGGAGCCAGCTTTCCCACATCAGGAGGTCGCCGGCTTTGGGCGCCATGTAGATGAAGCGGCGGTGCTGGTCGTCGGCGTCTTCGCGGGGGGCGGGGGCGGACATCATCATGGGCAGGCGCGGGTCTTCGAATTTCAGCGACGAGGCGCCGTCGGGGACTTTCACGTAATACGTGCCCGAGAGGACGCAGTGCGGGTGGATGTGGCCGGTGTGCGAGCCGCCGGGCTCGAGGACGTTGACCCAGATATTGTCGAGCTTCAGCCGCTTGCCGCGCAGGTCCATCTGGAGCGCGGACGCGAAGGCTTCGGCTTGCGGCTTCAGGATACGGACGAGCTGGTCGAAGCAGGTGGCGCGCTGGGGCAGGTCGTCGAGGGAGGCGTAGGACGTGTAGCCCTGATAGCCATTCTCCCTGCACCAGGCGCGGCCGGCGCGGTCTTCCTTCGCGAGCATCTTCGTCGTGTCGAGCAGGTCGGCGTTGAGCGCGGGGTCGGCGAGGGCGGCGCGGTAGATCTCGGTGGTGAAGTGGCGGGAGAGGGTCATGCGGGCTGACTAACATGACTGGCATTGACGGGAAGAGACGGTGGCACGGCTTACTCCATTGGAGTTGCTCTAATCCCGCGACGTTCCAGCGCCTCCAGAAGTTTCGGAAGATTGACCGTATAAACGTCGCCGACAAAGCGGCCATCCCTCCAACGTCCCGAGACCAGCACCTCCTCGCCCGAAAGGAGAGACGGTCCTGCAATGCACATATTACCGTGAGCACCGTAGAAGATGGCGACGCTTTCAGGCGGATTGCCCTTGAGGCTGGTCGCCGTCCTGATCGTTCCGACCTTGTCGGGAGCATGATCCCAGCCGAACGCGAGCGCTTCGGCCCGTTCGTCTGGACTTGTCTGGCGCCACGAAGCCGCAGTTCCCAGGAACGCGACCTCATCAAGCACGATCTGGTCGGCATCGTGTTCAAGAACCTCGGCGAGCCACGCAGCTATTGCAGCGTCCCGGCTCTCGAGAGGCGCCGTGAGCACCGATATTGACGGCTGGCAGGCGTGGGCTGGTATCGGCGTACTGATGCCGATCGACGCCGCGAGTAGAATGACGGCAAGGCGGCGCATGGTCATTTCCTCGGACAATACCAAGACGCTAACATGATCGCCGCCGCCGCATAGGGCCAACCTGGGGCAACATGAAGGAAATGGGATGACCCAGACAGCCGCATGGATTTTCGCTGGCGTGATCGCCTTGCTTGGCGTGTTCCAGATCGCGCTGGCGGCGGGGGCGCCGTTGGGGCGGTTTGCGTGGGGCGGGGCTGAGGCGCGGTTGCCCGTGGGGTTGCGGATCGGGAGTCTTGTGTCGCTGCTCATATACGGCGCGTGCGCGGCGGCGGTGTGTGACCGGGCGGGGCTGGTCGATGTGGTTGGGGATGAGGTGAGCGGCGTTGGGGCCTGGGTGGTGGCCGGGTTCATGTCGCTGGGCGTGGCGATGAACGCGATCTCCCGTTCGAAGGCGGAACGTTTCACGATGACGCCGGTGGCGCTGGTGCTTGCGGTGACGGCGTTCGTGGTGGCGGTGGGCGCATGAGCCCGGCCCCTCGTGGTTCGACGGGCGTGATGATGTGCGATGCACATCATCACTGCTCACCATGAGGGCCCTCTCTTCGACGCTGTAGATGTAGCCCTCGTGGTGAACAGTTCGGCTGACGCAGTCAGATCAAACGTTCACAGACACTTTCCAGCGCGCACGTCGCGACACGAAAAATTCCCGCGAAAATTTTTGCGGTTCGCGTCTCGCGTGCGCCGCTGTTGATATCGTGGAAACCTCGTCGGCCGATTATTGCTCCGTGGGCGGAAGAAAGGACTGGCGTGAGCATGAACCTTCAACCGGTGTTCGAGGCAGCGGAGCAAACGGAGAGAGGACAGGAGAAAAGACGAGGATGGTCGATCGAGGAATTGCGGAAGAGGCTGGGCGTGGAGGCGCCGGCTGAACAGGACGGGAAGACGAGCGGAAAAGACAAGCGGGATACGCCGCCGCCGGCAGGGCGGCCGAGGATCGTGAAGCGCGGGATGACGCCCGCGATGGCGTAAGGGCCCCAGGGCGGGGCAAGCGGAACAGGTAAAAGAAAACCCCGCTCTCCAGATGGAGGGCGGGGTTTTTTGCTTTTTGGTGAGCAGGGTGATCGTGTCATTCCCGCCGTAGCGCGAAGCGCGGAGAGCGGGAACCCAGGAGCCGCAAGCACCGGTGTATGCGGCCCCTGGGTTCCGGCTCGCACGCTTGCGCATGCGTCCGGAATGACAGTGGAGAGAAAGACTGGATCCCGGATCGCGCGCTGCGCGTCCGGGATGACGTCCTTTGGACGTCAGTTGTTCATCGCCTGGAAGAATTCCGAGTTCGTCTTGGTCTGCTTGATCTTGTCGAGCAGGAACTCGATCGCGTCCTGCGCGCCCATCGGGTTGAGGATGCGGCGGAGGATGTAGATCTTCTGGAGTTCCTTCGCGTCGGTAAGGAGTTCTTCCTTCCGTGTGCCGGACTTGAGAATGTCGATGGCCGGGAAGACGCGCTTGTCGGAGACTTTGCGGTCGAGGATGATCTCGGAGTTACCCGTGCCCTTGAATTCCTCGAAGATGACTTCGTCCATGCGCGAGCCGGTGTCGATGAGGGCGGTGGCGATGATGGTCAGCGAGCCGCCTTCTTCCAGATTACGCGCGGCGCCGAAGAAGCGCTTCGGCTTCTGGAGCGCGTTGGCGTCGACGCCGCCGGTGAGGACTTTGCCGGAGGAGGGGACGACCGTGTTGTAGGCGCGGCCGAGGCGCGTGATCGAGTCGAGCAAGATGACGACGTCGCGGCCGTGTTCGGCGAGGCGCTTGGCCTTCTCGATGACCATTTCGGCGACGGCGACGTGGCGGGTGGCCGGTTCGTCGAAGGTGGAGGAGATGACCTCGCCTTTGACGGAGCGCTGCATGTCGGTGACTTCCTCGGGACGTTCATCGATGAGGAGGACGATCAGGTAGCACTCGGGGTGATTTTCGGCGACCGACTGCGCGATGTTCTGCAGGAGGACGGTCTTGCCGGTTCTGGGGGGAGCGACGATGAGCGCGCGCTGGCCCTTGCCGATGGGGGAGACGATGTCGATGACGCGGCCCGAGCGATCCTTCTTGGTCGGGTCCTTGGGCTCCATGTGGAGGCGTTCGTCGGGATAGAGCGGCGTGAGGTTGTCGAACGGAACCTTGTGGCGGGCGCGGTCGGGATCCTCGAAATTGACCTGGGAGACGCGGACGAGGGCGAAGTAGCGCTCGCCGTCGCGGGGGCCGCGAATGGTGCCTTCGACGGTGTCGCCGGTGCGCAGGCCCATTTTGCGGATCATCTGCGGCTGGACGTAGATGTCGTCGGGGCCGGCGAGATAGTTGGACTGCGGGGAGCGGAGGAAGCCGAAGCCGTCGGGCAGGACTTCCATGACGCCAACGCCGATGATCTCGACATCGCGCTCGGCCAGTTCCTTGAGGACCGCGAACATGAGTTCCTGCTTGGACAGGATCGAGGCGCCTTCGACTTCGAGTTCCTCGGCCATGCCAAGGAGCTCGGCGGGCGTCTGCTTCTTGAGATCGTTGAGAAGAACGCGCTCGTGCTCTTCGGTCACGTCATCGGTCATGGGCAAATCAGACATGTCTTGAGGTGGTTCTTGTCCCGGTTCCCGCGCGCGATGGCGCCGTGGGCTGGAGACATATGAGAAAGGATGGGTTGCTGGCCGGACGGCCAACGGGGGCTTTTAGACCGCGCAAAGCCTGCACGGTCAAGTGGAAAGCCCCGTTCGGGCGAGTACGGCAGAGCCCGATCTAGGTAGCGGAGAAGGGTTCCACAACCACCAGGATCACCGCGAGGATGGCGACGAGCATGGGAATCTCGTTGTACATGCGCAGCCGGCGCGGCTCGATCGGACGCTCGCCGCGGGCGATCTTCTTGCCGATGCCGATGAGCCAGCCATGGAAGGCGGATAGCAGCAGGACAAGCGTTATTTTCCCCCAGAACCAAGGCTGTACGGACAGGAAGGTCCAGTTGAGGTGGACCATGAGCAGGCCCATGAGCCAGGTCAGAATCATGGTCGGGTTGACGATGATCTTGCGGGTGGCGTTGGCGGCCTTGTCCATTGCGGCTTCGAAACGTTCATCGCCCTGCGCCTCCAGCCGGTAAACCAGCAGGCGCGGATAGATCAGCATGCCGGCGATCCAGGCGATGACAGCGATGATGTGGATCGCGCGGACCCAGTTGTAGTCGAGCCAGTCCATCGGGGGCCTCCCAGCGGAGTGGTTCTAGGGCGGGATGGGGGATGGGGGAAGGTGGGGGCGCTCAGTCGCGGGATTCTCGGCCGTGGAAAACCCGCAGAATGACAATGCGGTCGGCATCGACCCGGTATTGCAGGACGTAGGCAGCGTGCATTGCGTGGACGACCAGCTCTCGAAAGCCCGGACGGTGTTTCAGCGGCCGCCCAAGATCGGGATGCTCCAGAAGGAGCAGGGACTTCTCGACAAGCGCTTCCGCTGCAACGGCCGCATAGCCGGGAAACCTGTCGTGCAGGAACGCCGCAAATCGCTCAAGGTCGGCGCCTGCGGCTACCGACCACTCAAGCCTCATCGTGCGATCCGTGGACGGAAATCGCTAGTGCCCCAAGTCCCTAGCCATTCGACGACTTCGTTGTGCGGAATGGTCTTTTCCGCGCCGGATTGCACTGCCTGCCAACGGCGATCCAGCTCAGCCATGTCGGCTTCGCCTGCTGCGGCAAGAGCCAGTTCAGCGACGAGTTCGGGCACGGTCATGCCGCGCTCGGCAGCGCGCACGGCGAGCCGGTCTGCGGTTTCGGCATCGACGTGGATGGTGTGGGTGTCGGCCATGACGGGAAGGTAGGCTTGGAACCGGCAGAAGTCGAGTTGGGCTTGTGTCAGGGAATCCCCATGCCGCGCTCATGGTGCATTGGTCTTGGGGCTGATGTGCCGGGCAGGCGCCCGGCGGTCCGTTAGACCGCGACGACCGCGCGCTTGTTCGGGCAGTCTTTCCACGACGCGGGACAGAGGCGGCCGCCGCAGGAGGAGCGGACGGCGCCGGGTTTTTCGGGGAGGGCGGCTTCGACCTGGTCGGCGAGGGTTTCGATGAAGCCTGCCTCGATGCCGAGGGCGGGGGCGCGGAGATAGTGTTTGGCGCCGTAGCTGTCGGCAAGGTGGCGGTATTCGATGTCGAGTTCGACCAGCGTCTCGATGTGTTCGGAGACGAAGGCGATGGGGGAGAGGAGGATGGCTTTGCCGTCTTTCGCGGCCTGCGCGATGCAGGCGTCGGTGGGCGGGCCGATCCATTTGAGCGGGCCGACGCGGGACTGATAGCAGATCTCGACTTCCCATTCGGCGGGGAGAAGCGGGCGGAGTTTCCGCACGGTGAGTTCGACTTGCCACTGGTAGGGATCGCCGGCCTTGACCACGACTTCCGGCAGGCCGTGGGCCGAGAGGAGACAGCGGACATTGGCGGGTTTTCCAGCGGCTTCCCATGTCTCGATCAGCTTGCGCGCGTGGGCGGCGATGAACTTTTCAGTCTCGGGATAGCAGCAGATGGCGACGCCTTCGGGGCCGCGCGCGTCCTTCCATGATTTGAGCGAGGAGGCGGTCGTGGTGGTGGAGAATTGCGGATAGAGCGGCAGCAGGATGACGCGATCCGCACCCCAGGCTTTCACCTCGCGTACGGCGTCGGCGGCATAGGGCTTCCAGTAGCGCATGGCGATGAAGCTTTTCGCGGTGTGGCCGCGGCGGGCGAGTTCGGCGTCGAGGGCTTCGGCCTGCTTGCGCGTTTCGGGAAGCAGGGGAGAGCCGCCGCCCATGAGGGCGTAGTTCTCGCGGGCCGAGGGCGCGCGCGATTTGGAGATCAGGCGCGAGACGAAGAAACGCACGGGCGCGGGCGAGCGGATGATCGCGGGGTCGGAGAACAGGTTCCTGAGGAAGGGTTGGACGTCGTCGGGGCCGTCGGGGCCGCCGAGATTGAATAACACCACTGCGACCTTGATCACTGGGGGACTCCGATGGATCGATAGAGTGGCGCTTGTTGAGACAGACCCCCACCTGTCCGCCCCCTAAACGGGGCGGGACCATGCTGGGCCAACCTACCCAATATTGGAGAGCGGTGATGCAACGGGGTTCCGCCCCGTTTAGGGGGCGGACAGGTGGGGGTCTCCATCAACGCACACCGATGTCTCATGCCGAGCGGATCGCTTTCAGGACGGCTTCCACATTGGCGATCGGGACTTCCGGCGTGACGCCGTGGCCGAGGTTGAAGATGTGGGGGCGGTCTTTGAGGGACGCGATGATTTCGCGGACGCGGGTTTCGAGGCCGGGGCCGCCGGCGACGAGGCGCATGGGATCGAGATTGCCTTGCACGGGCAGGCCCTTGGGGAGCGCGGCGTTGATGCGTTTCAGGGGGATGGCGGTGTCGAGGCCGACGGCGTTCACGCCTGTTTTTTCCGCATAATCCACCGCAAGCATGCCGGCGCCGCGCGGGAAGCCGAGGATGGGCTGGTTGACGCCGAGGGCGCGCACACGGTCTACGAGTTTGCGCATCGGGGAGATCACCCAGCGGTCGAAAGCGTCTTCGGGGAGACCTTCGGCCCAGCTTTCGAACAGCATCAGGGCGTCTGCGCCGGCGTCGGCCTGCATCTTCAGGTAGTGGGCCGAGGCTTCGACCAGGTGGTCGAGCATGCCGTCGAGTTCGGCCGGATGCCGATAGCCGAAGAGGCGGCTGTCGGCCTTGTCCGTGCCGCCGCGGCCTTCGATGGCGTAGACGCCGACCGTCCAGGGCGAGCCGCAGAAGCCGATCAGCGTGGTCGAATTATCGAGCGCCGAGCGGACACGTTCGACGGTTTCACCGACCGGGGCGAGGTGGGCGAGGATTTTCTCCATCGGCACGTTGGCGAGATCGCCGGCCTTCGTCGCGGGATCGACGCGCGGGCCTTCGCCTTCGAGGAAGCGGACGTTGCGGCCCATCGCATCGAGAATGAGCAGGATGTCGGCGAAGAGGATCGCCCCGTCCATTCCATATCGGCGCACCGGCTGCAAGGTGGCCTCGGCGGCGAGGGTGGGCGTGTAGCAGAAGTCGAGAAAGTCGCGCGCCTTTGCGCGAGTCTCGCGATATTCGGGCAGATGTCGCCCTGCCTGACGCATCATCCAGACGGGAACGGGGTCGATCCGTTCGCCGTTCAGCACTCTAAGCAATCTTCTGTCGTTCAAGCGTCACCCAGGATGCGGAGGAGAAGAGAAGTATATTCTTGAATCTGAATCTTAGATTCTCTGGTGGTGTTTAGGCACTTGATAAGTGCGTGGATTGATCTGTCCCCAGTTCCTCCACACAAGGAGTCACCGTGAATCGTGAAACGTTCCGACTCCGCCCCGCGTCTTAACGTTTCATTTACCTCTTGGTTAACAAGCCATTAACGAGAGTCGAGTCCCCAGCGTGCGACTCATGGGCGCCGAATCGAAGAGTCTTTTCAACGCTCTCCACCTGTCGAGAAGTGTGTGAGGGATTCGTGGGGCGAATCCCGTCCCGCGCTTGTCCACAATCCACTCCCAGCGCTATTGGGGAATTGGTTCATAAATCCGGGCCGGCCTCTCAAAGCTGTGGAATGACGTACGAGACGTATTTCAACGTGCATCTGGTCTCGGATTCGACCGGCGAAACGCTCAATGCGGTGATGCGCGCGGCGTGCGCGCAGTTCGACCTGATCGCGCCGCTTGAGCACAATTACTATCTGGTGCGCAGCCCCAAACAGCTCGACCGCGTGTTGCGCGAGATCGAGGCGGCGCCGGGCGTGGTGCTTTATACCGTGTCGGACGGAGAATTGCGGGCGCGGCTGGAAGAGCGGTGCAGGGAGCTGGGCTCGCCGACGCTGGCGGTGATCGATCCGGCGGTGAACATGCTGTCGCGCTATCTGGGGTTGGCCTCGGCGCACAAGGTGGCGGGGCAGTACGCGCTGGATGCAGAATATTTCGCGCGGATGGAGACGATCAACTTCACGCTGCAGCATGACGACGGCCAGCACACCGAGGATCTGCGCGAGGCGGATGTGGTTCTGGTGGGCGTGTCGCGGACGTCGAAGACGCCGACATGCGTTTATCTCGGCAATCGCGGGATCAAGGCGGCGAACGTGCCGCTGGTGCCCGGCGTCGAGATTCCCGACGTGCTTGAGGGACCGCGCGCGCCACTCGTCGTCGGGTTGAAGATTTCGCCTGACCGGCTGGTGCAGATCAGACGGCATCGCCTGCTGTCGCTGAACGAGAGCGCGGACACGGCCTATGCCGACGAGGAGACGGTGCGGGCCGAGATCATCGAGGCGAACCGGCTTTATGCGCGGATGAAGTGGCCGACCATAGATGTGAGCCGGCGTTCGGTGGAGGAGACGGCGGCGGCCATCCTCAACATCATCCAGGAACATGCCGACCTGAACACGGAAGAGGCGGGACGTTGAGCGTGGTGAGCGGGCCGCTGATCCTGGCCTCGAAGAGCAGGGCGCGGGCGGCCGTGCTGACCGGCGCGGGGCTGGCGTTCGAGCAGATCGGCTCGGGCGTGGATGAGGACGCGCTGAAGGATGCGCTGCGGGCCGAGGGCGCGAGCGTGGCGAAACAGGCGGATTTGCTGGCTGAAACCAAGGCGCTGAAGGTTTCGATCTCGCATCCGGGGATCGTGCTGGGGTGCGACCAGATGCTCGATCTCGAAGGCGAGGGGCTGGATAAAGTCTCCACGCGGGCGGAGGCGGCGGCGACGCTGCGGCGCCTGCGGGGGAAGACGCATATCCTGCAGGGCGCAATTGTCGCGTGCATCGAGGGCGCGGCGGTGTGGCGGCATCTGGCGCAGCCGAGGTTGCGGATGCGGAATTTCTCGGACGAATTTCTGGAGCGCTATCTCGACGCGATCGGGGATGCGGCGTTCGAGAGCGTGGGCTGCTATCAACTGGAAGGACTGGGCGCACAGCTGTTCGATCGCATCGATGGGGATTATTTCTCCATTCTGGGGATGCCGCTCCTGCCGCTGATGCAGTGGCTGCGCGATCGCGGCGCGTTGCAGCAATGACGAAGCTCTATGCAGTTGTCGGTGACCCGGTGGCGCATTCGCTGTCGCCGCTGATCCATAATGAGTGGATGGTGGTGGCGGGACTGGATGCGCACTATTCGCGCATTCACCTGCGCTCGGACAATGCCGCCGAAGATTTCCGCGCGATGGCGGAGGGCTATGCCGGGCTCAATGTCACGCTGCCGCACAAGGTGGCGGCGCTGGCGGCGGCGGTCGAGGCAAGCGGCGAGGCGCGGGCGATTGGCGCGGCGAATACGCTGGTGGCCGGGGCGCGTGGCTGGATGGCGCACAACACGGATGTCGACGGGTTCGAGGCGATGCTGCGCGCGGCCATCGGCGAGGCGAAGCCGGGCCTCAGCGTGCTGATGATCGGGGCGGGCGGCGCGGCGCGAGCGGCGGCGTTCAGTCTCAATCGCCTCGGCGCGGAGGTGAGCATCGTGAACCGCACGGTGGAGAATGCGCGGGCGCTGGCGGATCGGCTGGCGCCGGGCGCGCGCGTGGGCGGGATGGATGAGCTGGCGGCGATGGCGGCGGACGCGGACGTGGTCGTGAACACGGCAAGCCTCGGGCATGGCGGAACTGGCATTGCCGGGCTGCCTGCGGGGCGGGGAAGGCCGTTGCTGGATATGTCCTACGGCAAGGCGGCGGAGGCCGTGTTGCGGCCGGCGGAGGCTGCCGGGTGGACGCCGCATGACGGGCTCACCATGCTGGTGGCGCAGGCGGCGGCGGCGTTCGAGCTGTGGTTCGGGATTGCGCCGGATCAGGCGAGCGCGCTGGATGCCTGCCGGAGAGCTGTGGCTGCGCGCGCATGATAAAACTGGGACTCACCGGCTCCATCGGGATGGGCAAGTCGACCACGGCGGCGATGTTCGCGCGGCGTGGCCTGCCGGTCTATGACGCGGATGCGGCTGTGCATGCGATCTATGCGCCGGGCGGGCTGGCGGTTGCGCCACTGGAGGCGGCGTTTCCGGGCGTGACGGGCGCCGATGGCGGGATCGACCGCGCGAAACTGCGCGAGCGGGTGACGGGGAATGAGGCTGCGATGAAGCAGCTTGAAGGCATCGTGCATCCGCTGGTCGGCATCCTGCAGCGGGACTTTCTGGAGCGCGCGATGGCCGATGGGGCCGATATCGCGGTGCTGGATATTCCGCTGCTGTTCGAGAATGGCGGCGACAGGCGCGTGGACGCGATTGTGGTGGTGAGCGCGCCGGAAGCCGTGCAGCGCGAGCGCGTGATGGCGCGCGGGCAGATGACCGAGGCGCAGTTCGCCGCGATCCTTGCGCGGCAGACGCCGGATGCGGAGAAGCGGCGGCGCGCGGATTTCGTGATCAATACGGGGATGGGGCTGGCGTATGCGCAGGCGCAGGTGGATGCGGTGATCGACGCGCTGCGGACGCGGGCGGGGTGAGCGGGTTGCAATAACGACGCATTGGTGAGCCCGGCCCCTCGTGGTTCGTCCTTCGAGACGCCGCCTGCGGCGGCTCCTCAGGATGAGGGGACGTTCGCCTGCATTCGCAGGCGAACTGCTCACCATGAGGGTCCTCTCTCTCA
>CAZGWV010000099.1:0-12465 GCA_964529555.1 uncultured Rhizobium sp. | reverse complement strand
GTGTCCGGGCGCCGAAAATCGCGTGTCCCGACAGGATTCGGCGTGCGGGGCGGGGGCGGCCGCCACGATCCTGCCACGACCGGACGGAATCCATGCCGTGCCCATGCGGGAGTTTGCTGGGCCGGTGCGGCGGACCTGTCTCAATGCAAGGCGGGCCGCTCGCGCGGCGGATCGAGTTAGGGGAAGAGCTTCCATGACCAAGGACACCGGACCCGCCAAACCCCGACCTGCGCCGGCGCGGGTCAAGAAGTCCGAGACCCTGGAAGTCCGCATCCCTTACGAGACCAAGCAGGCATTCCTGAGCGCCTGCCGGGAAGACGGCACCACGGCGAGCGAAGTCGTTCGCGACAAGGTGCAGGATTATCTCGACACGCGCAAGCAGCCCTCTGTGCAACCCGACAAGAGGACGCTGATTATGAGACTGCCCCAACCCATCCGCCGCTATGGCTGGCGCGCTGCCGCCGGCGGTGTTGCCGCCATCGGCCTTGTTGGCGTCGCCGCCTTGCCGAGCGCGGCCACGCCTGACTTCAAGGCGCAGTTCGGACGGCTCGACACGAATGCCGATGGCGTCCTGTCGGTGGAGGAATTCCTTGGCGCCATCGATAAGGACGCCAAGCCGGAGACGCGCAAAATCGTTATCGAGTCGCGCGTTACGGCGAGCGGCGAGGGCGCTGAAGGCGCCGAGCCGAAAGTTTCCGCGACGGGCGGCATGAAGGAGGATGCCTTCACTTTCTGGCTTCCCGAAGAGCTTGGCGGCGGCGCGGCGGCGACAGGCGCGCCAGGCGCACAGACGGCGTTCACGGTCATCAGCCGCAACGACGTGAAGACCGGCGACGCCCAGGATGGCGACACGGTTTCCCGCACGCACAGTTTCTCGCTCGAAGACATTCGCAAGGGCGAGTTTGACTCCATCGATACGAACAAGGACGGCAAGGTGAGCCTGGCGGAGTATCAGGCGCGGCAGACGGCCACGCTGACGCGGGGCTTCGAGATCCTCGACGCGAATGGCGACAAGAGCCTCTCCGAAGAGGAGTATGCCCGGATCGTCGCGCCGCCGATGGTGAGGATCAATGTGACGGGCCCCGGCATGCCGGACATGCCTGTCGAGCCGAAGATCGATATTCCGGGCTTCAAGACAGCGTCGCCCGAGGCGATCAAGGCGGCCTTCACGCGGCTGGACGTCAACAAGGACGGCAGGCTGTCCCTGCAGGAATACCTGCCGGGATCCTGATCCGGCGGATCTTGCAACAATTTCGAGGGCGTCGTCATCCCGTCATGGCGGCGCCCTTTGCTTTTGCCGGGGCGGGCCTCCGCGCGGTTGCTGTGACCTTGGCGTTTGGCGCCCCGGCCGTTTTGGGCCATTGTGACCGGAGTGGTGGCGAGGGAGCGTGCGATGCGCGAGGCGCGGACGTTGGGCAGCTGGGTGCTGGGCGTGTTCCTGGCCGCCATGCTGTTCTGGGTGGCGCTGGAGACGCTGGCGCCGCAGCCGCCGGCCAGGAATCACCTGTTCGAGGTGTTCCGGGCCACATCGGGCATTGCCTATTTCGAGCCGCTGGGCCGCTTCTCGGTGGGGGTGCTGGAGGTGATAGCGGGGCTGCTGCTGCTTGCGCCGTTCACGCGGCGGATCGGCGCCATTCTCGGCTTCATCATCGTGCTGGCTCTCTGTGCGCTGGTCGTGCAACTGGTGATGCAGGGCATAACGGTGCCGGTGGATACGATCGGTGAGGGCGGCGTGGTGACCACGACGGAGACCGATGCATCCGGCCTGTTCTACCTGCTGCTCGGATTGCTGGCGGCGCTGATCGCGGTCATCGTGATCCATCCGGGACGCGCCCGTCAGGGCGGCTGATTTCCCAGCAGTGGCGGGCCATTTCCGAGTGGCCGGTATGTTTGCGCGAACGTGTCGCAGGTTGAGGCTCCGTTAACCGCGGCGGGGGCATGCTGTCCCCTGAGCGAACAGGGGTTCCATGTCGGACAGCTCGACCTCAGGGGAGGCGCGCCCCGCCACTGGCGGAGACAGCGGCGTTGCGCGCGCCGAGCCCGACGGCTTCGCGCGCCGCTCCCTGTTGCGCCGCCTGATGGACGTCGTCGCCCTGCCGTCTTCGCGCGGAAACATCCAGGACCGCGCCATTGCCGGCGACCTGCTGCTTGAGATCCTGCTCGAGTCCGATGTGGCCGCGCGCGAGCTGTGCGCGCGCCGGCTTCAGGAGATGTCGCAGGCGCCGAAACGGTTGCTGCGTTTCCTTGCGATGGACGTTCCGCATGTGGCGCAACTGATCCTCGCCGACAACAGGGCGTTCGACGACGCCGATCTCAGCCACATCGTCGCCAATGGCGGCACGCCGCATCGCGTCGCTGTCGCCAACCGCCGCGACATCGGCCCCGCTGTCGCCTCCGCGATTGCGGAGACGGGCGATACGGTTGCGATGAAAGCATTGCTGGACAATTCGCAGTCGCGTCTTTCCGATCGCGCGGTTGAACTCATGGTCAGCGCATCGCGCAATGCGCCTGCGTTGCCGCCGCTGCTGATCAACCGCGAGGAGGTGCGTCCGGCGCATGCGCTGGCGATGTTCTGGTGGGCTGCGGCGACGGAACGCAAACAGATATTGCTGCGCTTCTCGGCGGAGCGGACGCTGCTGATCGACATGTGTGGCGATATCTTCCGCTATGCGTCCGAGGGCATGGACCCGGTGGTGCGCAAGGCGCTGCAGGTCATCGAACGGCGCCAGCGCGATCGCGCGGCGATCGATCGCTCGCAGCATGAAAGCCTTGAGGCCGCGCTGGAAGCAGCGTCGGTCGTCGGCCTGACGCCGGAAGCCGTCGTCGATATCGCCGCCTTGTCGGGCGTGAAGGCGACGACGGCGGAACGCATCTTCCAGGATCTGGGCGGCGAGGGGCTTGCCGTGCTGTGCAAGGCGACCGGCCTCAAGCGGCCTTACCTGCGCCTCATGTGGCTGGCGCTGCGACGTGACGAGCATGGCCCGGATTTCGCGCGCGTATCTGAAGTCTATGAGACCATCGCGGTGGCGAAAGCCCAGACCGTGCTGCGTTACTGGAACTGGTCGCTGAGTTCCGCCTTCTCGCCCGAGATCGTGGACGACACCGGCGGCGAGGACGAAGGAGCGGGCTTTGGCCGCGAGTTGCGCTCGCTGGGCCGGGGCGTGCGCGCCTGACCTTAACGGCGCTTAACCTCCATTTCACGGCAATCGTTCCGAAATCGTCCGCGCGTGTCCAGTTTTGCTGGAGTTTTGCGCCAGAGTCGTTCAAGTCCACTGGGTACGTTCGGGGTCGGGTTCACTTCAGCGGAGGCTTGCGATCATGATCTATGCGCTCGGCCTGTGCGTGGCGCTTGTCGCTTTCTGGTTTGCGCTATCGGGAGAGACGTCGCTGTTCTTCGTCAGCGTCGCGGCGATCTCGTTGATGGCGACGCTGTGGCTTTGTGCGCGGCTGAAGGTGATCGACCGCGAGGGCTCGCCCTATCATCGCGCGCCGCAATTGCTGTTCTATTTCGGTTGGCTGATCGGGGAGATCGCGAAATCGAACATGGCGGTGATCGCCCGCGTGCTTGGGCCGCAGCATGCGATCGATCCCGCGATGGTCGAGGTGAAGTCGAGCGCGAAGACGGGCCTCGGGCGGGCATTGTTCGCCAACTCGATCACGCTGACGCCCGGCACGGTGACGGTCGATGTGGTGGGGGAGACGCTGACGGTTCACGCGCTGGTGCGCGAGACGTCGGGCGCGGACAGTTTCGCCGGGATGGATCGGAAATCTGCGAGCGCCGCCGATGGGCGCCGCGCGGACAAGGGCTAGGGCCATGCTCGTTGCAGCCGGCGTAGCGGGCCTGGTGGCGGCCATGATCCTGATGATCGCGCGCGCGATCATGGGACCATCGCATTATGACCGCATACTCGCGGCCAACTCGTTCGGCACGAAGACCGTGCTGCTGATCTCGCTGATGGGCTTCCTGTTCGGGCGGCCGGACTTTCTCGACATCGCGCTGGTCTATGCGCTGATCAACTTCGTCACGACGATCGCGCTGATGAAGTTCTTCCGTTACCGCACGCTTGCGCGGCCGCTGGGTGTGACGGCGCGGGAGGCCGGCGAGGATGGCTGAGGCGCTCACCTGGATCGGCGGCGCGCTCATCGCGGCGGGCGCGCTGCTTTCAATTCTGGGCGCGGTGGGCGTGCTGCGCTTTCCCGACGTCTATACCCGCATCCATGCAGCGAGCCTCACCGACACGGGCGGGGCGAGCCTCATGCTGCTGGGCATGGGAATGCTGTCTCCGCTGGGGCTTGTGACGCTGAAACTGTTGCTGGTGTGGGGCTTCATCATGTTGACGAGCCCCGCAGCGGCGAATGCGCTGGCGAATGCGGCGTTCGGCGCGGGGGTGCGTCCGCGCATCGGAGCGTTCCAGATCATGGGCGGCGGCAAGTCCGGCTCCGATGGAGCGGGCTTATGAGCGCGCCTTTCCTCGATGCCAGCTTCGCGCTGAATGTCGTGCTGCTTCTGATGATGGCGGCGATTGCGTTCGCCGTCGTGCGCACGCGGAACCTGCTCGCGGCGGTCCTGCTGATGAGCGTCTATTCGCTCGCGTGCGCGACGTGGCTGCTCGTGGCGGACGCGGCCGACGTTGCGCTGACCGAGGCGGTGGTCGGGGCTGGCGTTTCGACCATCGTGTTGCTTGGCGCGATCCTGCTGACGCGCGGCGAAGTCGAGCGGGTGAACTGGAAGCGGATGATCGGGCCCGGCGTGCTGGTTGCGATCGTGGGCGGGATGTTGATCTACGCGGCGAGCGGCTTGCCCGATTTTGGCGACCCGGCATCGCCCGCAAGCAGCCATGTGGGGCGTGCGTATCTGGAAAGCACGCCGCGCGACATCGGCGCGCCCAATGTGGTGACGGCGGTGCTGGCGAGTTATCGCGGTTTCGATACGTTGGGCGAGACGGTGGTGATATTCGCTGCGTGCATCGGCGTTGCGCTGATGCTGGGCTTCGGTCCGCGCGCGGCGCTGGCGCCGCCGCCCGAGGTGGTGGGCGAGCATCATGTCGTGCTGCGCGTGACGGCGAAGCTGCTGATCCCGCTGATCGCGATGTTCGCCTTCTATGTGCAGTTCCACGGCGATCTTGGCGCGGGCGGCGGGTTTCAGGCCGGCGTGATCCTGGCGGTTGCGATCATCCTGCATGCGCTGGTGTTCGGACTGCGTGCGACGATTGCTGCCGTGCCGGTGCGGTTTGCGCGGTCGGTCGCGGCGCTGGGCGTGGTGGCTTACGCGGCGGTGGGGATTGTCTGTATCGTCAATGGCGGCGGCTTTCTCGACTATGACTACCTGTTCCCGGCGCAGGTCGAGGCAATGATCCCGCCCGACCTGCTGGGCGATGCCGGCGGTGCGCATCACTGGGGCCAGCATTTCGGGATCGTGTTCATCGAACTTGGCGTGCTGCTGACCGTGTCTGCGACGATCGTGACGATATTCTACGGCTTCGCCGGGCGGACGGTGGAGACCATCGAGGCGGAGCGGCGCGGATGAGCTGGCTCGCGTCGCACTTCAACTATGTGGTCGTCGTCATCCTGATGATGGCGGGGCTGTTCATCGTCTTTTCGAGCGGGAATCTGATCAAGCGGATGATCGGGCTCGCCATGTTCCAGACATCGGCGGCGCTGTTCTACATCAGTCTCGGCAAGGTTTCGGGCGGCACGGCGGCGATCGCGGTTGCCGCCGACAGCAAGACGGGCGAGGCGCTCGCGGCGCCGCTGGACCCGGCCTATGTGCAGCAGTTCGGCGTCGATGGCGTGGTGTATTCGAACCCGCTGCCGCATGTGCTCATTCTGACGGCCATCGTGGTCGGGGTGGCGACGCTGGCGGTCGGGCTCGCCATCGCGGTGCGCGTGCGCGAGGCGTATGGCACGGTCGAGGCCGACGAGATCGAGGCGTTGAGCCGCGTGGCGGCCGAGCAGGCGGAGCCGGCGCCGTGATCGTGCTCGAAACGCTCTATGTCGCGCCGCCCGCCCTGACGGCGCAGGCGCCGGTCCTCGCGATTGTTGTGCCGCTGCTGGGGGCGTGCGCCGCTGCGCTCGCGCCGAGCGGCCGGTCGGCGTGGATGATCTCGGTCGTCGCGTCGCTGTTCGGGGCGTGGATGGCGTTGGCGGTCGCCGGCGAGGCGATGCGCGAGGGCGTGCTGGTCTATGTTCTGGGCGGGTTCGAGCCGCCGATGGGGATCGCGCTGCGCATCGACGCGATGGGCGCGTTGATGGGGCTGCTGATCGGCTCGGTCGGCGCGCTGGCGGCGGTGTTTTCCGGCCACACGCTCGTTTCCGAAGTGCGCGCGGAGAAACACACGCTGTTCCAGGCGGGCTTCCTGCTGTGTCAGGCGGGGCTGATGGGGCTCGTGTTCACGGGCGATGTGTTCAACGCCTTCGTGTTCCTCGAAGTGGCTTCGATCGGGACCTATGCGCTGGTCGCGGTCGGCGAGAAGCGCGACAGGCGGGCGCTGCCGGCGGCGTTCAGCTATCTCATCATGGGGACGGTTGGCGCGACCTTTTATGTGATCGGCGTCGGCTTCCTCTATGGGGCGACCGGCACGCTCAACATGGTGGACATGGCTTCACGGCTTGCGACGCTGGACGAGTCGACGGCGGTGCAGGCGGGGTTTGCGTTCATCCTCGCGGGGCTGGGCGTCAAGGCGGCGATGTTCCCGCTGCATGGATGGCTGCCGGGCGCGTATGCGGGCGGGCCGTCGCTGATCTCGGTGTTGCTGGCCGCGACATCGACGAAGGCGGCGATCTACCTGATGGCGCGCTTCATGTTCGAGGTGTTTCCGCAGGGCGCGGGGTTTGGCGAGGCGTTCCTGGCTTACGTGCTTGCTCCGCTCGCGGCGGCGGGGGCGATTGTGTGTTCGCTGCAGGCCGTGTTCGAGCGGGAGCTGCGGCGGATGATTGCGTATTCATCGGTCGCGCAGGTGGGATTCATTTTTCTCGGCATCTCGCTGGCGAATGCCGACGGGTTGTCGGCGTCGCTGTTCTACATGGTGGCGCATGGCCTGATGAAGGCGGCGATGTTCATGGCGCTGGGCGCGCTGGCGCTGAGCATCGGCGCGCGGCGGCTGGATGAGTTTGCCGGCGTTGCGCGCGAGGCGCCGTGGACAGCGGCGGCGTTTGCGGTTGGGGCGGCGAGCCTTGCTGGTACGCCTTTGACCGTGGGCTTTCTCGCCAAGTGGGCGCTGATCGAGGCGACACTTGCGAGCGGGCAGGTGTGGATGGCGGTTGTGATCGCGGCGGGCTCCGTGCTGACCGTGATCTATGTCGGGCGGATCATGGAGGCGATGTTCTTCCGCGCGCCGCTGCCGGGTGCGCCGCGCGCGAAGGAAGCGCCGATTGGCGTGCTGGCGCCATTGCTGGTGCTTGCGGGAATCTCGATCTGGTTCGGGCTCGATGCGTCGCTGCCGGAGCAGTTGTCGCAGGCGGGCGCGGCGCGTCTGTTCGAGGCGGCGCCATGAACGCGGGCGAGTTGCTGATCCTGCTGGCGCTCGGTCTGCCGCTGTTTGCGGCGGCGGTGACGTATGCGGTGGGCCGCATGCCGGATGTGCGCGAGACGCTGACGCTGGTGGCGTGCGTGGGGCTCGTCATCGTCGCGATCTCGATTTTCGTGCGCGTGGGGCAGGGCGCGCCGCCGGAGTTGATGGTGGTGCAGCCAGTGGCCGGGCTGTCGATTGCGTTCCGCGCGGAGCCGCTGGGCGCGCTGTTCGCCGTGATGGCGAGCGTGCTGTGGAGCATCAACTCGCTGTTCTCCATCGGTTACATGCGCGGGCGGCGCGAGGCGAACCAGACGCGGTTCTATATATGCTTTGCGTTCGCGATGTTCGGCGTGATGGGGATTGCGCTCGCGGCGAACCTGTTCACGCTGTTTGTGTTCTATGAAGTGCTGACGTTTGCGACCTATCCGCTGGTGACGCATGCGGGGACGCCGGCTGCATTGAAGGCGGGGCGTATCTATCTGGTGACGCTGGTCGGCGCGTCGGTGCTGCTGCTCCTGCCGGGGATCATCGGCGTGCAGGCGGTGGCGGGGTCGACCAGCTTTGTGGTTGGCGGATTGCTGGCGGGGCGTGTCGATGCGGTGGTGGGCAGCGTGTTGCTGCTGCTGCTGGTGTTTGGCGCGGCGAAAGCGGCGTTGATGCCGCTGCATGGCTGGCTGCCCGCTGCCATGGTGGCGCCGGCGCCGGTGTCGGCGCTGCTGCATGCGGTGGCTGTCGTGAAGGCGGGTGTGTTCACCGTGCTGAAAGTGTCGGCCTACATTTTCGGGCCGGATCTGATCTCGGTGTTGCCTGCAGCGACATGGATATTGTGGGTGGGCGCTGCGACCATCGTGATCGCGTCGCTGGTGGCGATGACCAAGGACGATCTCAAGGCGCGGCTGGCGTGGTCGACCGTGGGGCAGCTTGCCTACATCACGTCGGCGGCGATGTTGCCGATGGCTTCGGGGCTGGTTGCGGGCGGATTGCACATGGTGTTCCACGCCGTCGCGAAGATCGCGCTCTTCATGTGCGCGGGCGCCATCTATGTCGCGACGGGCGCGAGCCGCGTTTCGGAAATGGGTGGGCTGGGCAAGCGGATGCCGTGGGTGTTCGCGGCATTCCTGGCGGCGAGCCTTGGCGTGATCGGCCTGCCGCCAATGGCGGCGATGTGGTCGAAGCTGCTGATGATGACGGCGGCGTCTGGCGCGGGGCATTGGGTATTTGTCGCCGCGCTGGTGGCGTCGTCTCTGCTCGGGCTGGCGTATCTGTTGCCGGTGGCGTTCCGCGCGCTGTTCCCGCCGATGGGGCAGGAGCCGGCGCGGGATTTCGTTCGGCCGGGCGGCGCGCCGGGGACGGCTGTGTTCGCGGTGTGCGTGTCGGCGGCGGCGTGTGCGGTGCTGTTCCTGCTGGCCGATCCGCTGGCGAACTATCTCGCGCCGATCCGGTCGGTCACCATCATGGAGGGCGCGCCATGAGCGAGAGCGAGAAGGCTGAAACGCCAGAGACGCAGCAAGCGCCGTTGGGCGAGCCGGGGGAGCATCCGGTGTCGGTGCTGCTGTTCTCGTGGATGCGCGGGAAGATGTTCGTGCGCGGTCTTGCGATTGCGCTGGGCGCGATCGGGCTTGCGTCCATCGGGCTCGAGGTGTGGCTGTCGGACAAGCCGATCCGGGATGTGACGTCGGTTCCGGGTTTCCATGCGCTGTTCGGCTTTATCGCGTTCGGCGCGGCTGTGTTGAGCGGCTGGCCGCTGGGCAGGATGCTGCGGCGGCGCGAGGATTATTACGACACGCGAAGCGGGGAGGCGGGACGTGACCGTTGAACGCTTCGCCGACTGGCTGGCCAACACCAATCCGGGCTTCTTCATCCTCGCGGCGGCGCTGTTCGTGCCGTTCGCGCGAAACAATGCGGTGCGCGCTATCCTCATGGTCGGCGGACCTGTCGTTGCGCTGGTTGCGCTGATCAGCGCGGAGGGGCTCGGCAGCGATCTCTCGACCGTGACGATGCTCGGCTTCGATCTGGTGCTATACCGGCCTGACAGTCTTTCGTTCCTGTTCGGCCTCGCCTTCATCATCGCGGCGGCTTTGTTCGGCATCTATTCGCTGCACCGGCGCGATGCGATGCAGGATACGACCGCGATGCTTTATGCGGGCGCGGCGGTGACGGCGGTGTTTGTCGGCGATCTCGTCAGCCTGTTCATCGCATGGGAGCTGACGGCGATTGCGTCGGTGTTCCAGGTTCTGGCGCCGCGTTCGCAGGAGAGCGTGCGCGCGGCGACGCGCTATCTCGTGTTCCAGATCCTGTCGGGGATGCTGGTGCTGGCGGGCGTCTGCATGTTCGTCGCGGCGACGGGCCAGACGCAGTTCGCCCGGATCGCGCCGACCATGGCGGGCCTGCCGGTCGGCGTGATGGATATCGAGGCGCCGGGCGCGGTGCTGATCCTTGCCGGGTTCGGCATCAAGGCGGCGTTCCCGATGGTGCATAACTGGCTGCAGGACGCCTATCCGAAGACGACGGAGACGGGCGCGGTCGTGTTGTCGGCGTTCACGACAAAGCTCGCCGTCTATGCGCTGGCGCGGTATTTCGCGGGTCTGGAGTGGCTGATCTGGATCGGCGCGATCATGGCCGTGTTCCCGGTCTTCTTCGCGGTGATCGAGAACGATCTGCGCAAGGTGCTCGCCTACAGCCTCAACAACCAGGTCGGTTTCATGGTGTGCGCCGTGGGCATCGGCACGCAGCTGGCGGTCAATGGCGCGGTGGCGCATGCGTTCGCGCACATCATGTACAAGGCATTGCTGTTTATGAGCATGGGTGCGGTGCTCTATCGCGTCGGCTCGACCAGGGCGACCGATCTGGGCGGGCTGCATCGCACGATGCCGTGGACGACGCTGTTCTGTCTCGTGGGGGCGGCGTCGATCTCGGCGCTGCCGCTGTTCTCCGGCTTCGTTGCAAAGTCGATGGTGATGACGGCGAGCCATGCGGACCCGGCGCTGTTCGTCGTGTGGCTGATGCTGCTGTTCGCGTCGGCGGGTGTGCTGGAGCATTCGGGGATCAAGGTTCCGTACTTCGCCTTCTTCGGGCACGACAGCGGCAAGCGTCCGCAGGAGGCGCCGTTCAACATGCTGCTGGCGATGGGGCTGGCGGCGGCGCTGTCGATCCTGATCGGCGTGTCGCCGGCGTGGCTTTACCAGTTCCTGCCGTATGAGCGTGCGGCGGACGATTTCCTCGCGTCGAACCTCTGGACCGCGCCGCATGTGCTTCAGCAATTGCAGTTGCTGGTGTTCGCGGCGCTCGCGTTCATGCTGCTGCGGTGGCGCCAGCTTTATCCAGCCGAGAAGCCGGGGCTGATCGTCGATGTCGAATGGCTGTGGCGGCGCGGCTGGCCCGACATGGTTTCGGCGTTGGGACGACCGTTCCGGCAGGCGGGGCGCATGGCGGCGTCGGGCGTCGATGCGGCTGGCGGCTGGGTCACCGGGCTGGCCCGGCAGGTCTTCGCGGCGGATGGGTGGGTGTCGTCCAAGGTTCCCTTGAGCGTTACCGCAGTCTGCTCGCTGGCAATACTGGGTCTTGTGCTGGCTATCGCTCTGCTGGCGTAGACTTCGCCAGCATTCGGGCTCCGGGAATGACCTTAATTCTGACGCGGTTTACAGTTGATCCGAATTGTCTGAATATCTCTGCAGTATAGATTCGACTCATCGTCGATTCTGCTTGTCGAGAAAGACATGACGGAAATGGAACGCGAAACACGCGCTGCGCCTTGTCTTATCGGAATGGCGTCGGACATTGTATCCGCCTATGTGGCGCACAATCCGGTGTCGGTCGCCGACCTGCCCAAGCTGATCGAGAAAGTCCATGCCACGCTGACCGAGATCGATGGCGGTGTGGCGCCTGAGTCGAAGCCGGACCTGAAGCCTGCGATTTCGGTGCGCAAGTCGGTGACGGACGATCACATCGTCTGCCTGGAGGATGGCAAGAAATTCAAGTCGCTGAAGCGGCATCTTCGCACGCGCTATGACATGTCGCCGGAAGAATACCGCGAGAAATGGGGCCTGGCTGCGGACTATCCGATGGTGGCGCCGAACTATGCGCGGCAGCGGTCCGATCTCGCGCGCAAGATGGGTCTTGGCCAAGCCAAGAAGTAGCGGCGCGCCGCTGTTCGGATCGCTTCCGAAACCAGCCACGCATTGATGTTTTGTTGACGCATATGAAGAATTCGTTGCTGCGGACTCTTGCCTGAATCCGCGAACCGAATCACGTTCGCCATAGTGATGCGAATCACCGGGTCGCCGCTCTGTAGCGTATGTGTGTGGGCGCGGCTCCTTCAGTAAACGGATGATCGCCGCAACGGTCGGGCTGGCCGCCGGGGATCGGGATTCAACAAGAAGTCGCGCTGGCTGCCGGTTCGATTGACCGTGCCAGAGGTCGATTCCAAGGGGCCGGGATATGTCGTTCGAACACACGCCGGCTGCTCCTTCGGGGCAGCAGAAGGTGCTTGAGGCGTGGCGCAAACGCCTTTGCGGCCGCAGCTTCATCACATGCACCGAGATTGATATTCCCGCCATCAATCGCGAGCTGGCTTATGTCAGCGTGCTGAGCTGCGAGGATGGCGCATTCCGCTTCCGCCTTGCGGGCACGGGTCTTCAGCCCGTGTTCGGCGGCGAAGTGCGCGGCAAGACGGCTGACGAGATCGATGCGTGCCGTGGCGGGCCGATGTGGGGCGAACTGGCGACGCGGGCGCTGCTGCGCGCCATTCCGGTTTCAGGCGCCGAGCGGCTGCGCGATGGATCGTTCCACTTCTGGCTGCGCCTGCCGATGTCGTCCGACGGTTCGGAGATCGACATGGTGCTCTGCCATGACCGCTATCTGCCGCCCGAAGCGCTGGCCGATGTGGACCGCGCGGCCCAGCGGGCCGACATGTCGCTGCGCCTCGACTGCAGCGATTTTGCTGCCGCCTGAGGCT
>CAZGWV010000098.1:0-12539 GCA_964529555.1 uncultured Rhizobium sp. | reverse complement strand
TTCAGCGCACGAACCTAAACCCCCGTAACCTCGCTCGCCTGAGCTTCGCTCTTCAGCCAAGCCATGAACGTCCGCGCGAGTTTCGAGGGCGTGCGCCATTTGGGGTAGACGATCCAGTAGGCGAAATCGATGTCGCTGGCGCCATCGGCAAACGGTGCGATCAGCCGGCCACGTTCGAGATCGCCCGATGCGATCGCGAACTTCGCCAGCGCGACGCCGCGCCCGGCCGCCGCCGCTTCCACCACGAGAGACGATTGCGTCAGGCGAGGTCCGCGATTGCTGTCGACCGTGGTGACGCCGCGCGCCTTCAGCCATGAATTCCAGTCGGGGCGCGAGGAATCGTTCTCCGGGCTCTCGTCATGCAGCAGGACGTGATGCGCCAGGTCAGCGGGCGAGCGCAGCGGGTGCGGGCCCGACATCAGGTCCGGCGAGCAGACCGGCAGGATGGACTCCGACATGATCTTCTCGGAGCGCAGGCCCTCATAGACGCCCTTGCCGTAGCGCAGGGCGAGGTCGATGTCCGAATGGTTGAAGTCGGTCATGGCCGTATCGGCCGAGACCCAGACCTCGGCTTCGGGGTTGAGCCCCTGGAATTTCTCCAGCCTCGGAGCCAGCCATTTCGCCGCGAAAGACGGGGCGCAGGACACCATCAGCCGGTCCCGCCGCGAGGGCGCCCGCATGTGGTGGACGGCCTCGGCCATCATCTCGAAGGCGTTGGTCAGCAGGGGCAGGGCCGCCTGGCCCGCATCGGTCAGCAGGACCTGCCGCCCCGTCCGCCGGAACAGGGGAGCGCCTGCGAATTCCTCAAGTTGCCGGATTTGCTGGGAAATGGCCCCAGGGGTCACATTCAGCTCCTCCGCCGCCCGCGTGAACGAGAGGTGGCGGGCCGCGGCCTCGAAGGCGCGCAGGGCATTGAGGGCTGGGAGGCGTTCTTCCTGGGCCATATCGTAGGTTTTTCAGATATTTACGGTTGGTAAGGGCGACTAATACTTGGGCTTAGGAATGGTCCATTGCGTTGATCCCCCCATCCGGCCATTTGCCGTTGTGAGGACAACCGCTTGGGTCACACCTGAGCGATACCCGTGTTATAGGCGCGGGCGTAAGAAAAACTAAAGGGCGAACAGATGGCGGGCCCGCTCGGACCCACGAATAATTCCCATGCCCGGCTTTCGGGCGGGCATGTCACCCTCGTTGGAGCCGGACCGGGCGATCCGGGCCTGCTGACGGTTCGCGCCGCGCGTGAAATCGCGGCGGCCGAAATCGTCTTCGCCGACCGTCTGGTCGGCAAGGGCGTGATGGACCTGATCCCGGCCTCGGCCGAGACTGTCCATGTCGGCAAGTCCAAGGGCGAGCATTCGGTCCCGCAGGAAGAAATCCACCGCCGCATGATCGCCGCCGCGCAGGCGGGCAAGCGCGTCGTGCGTCTCAAGGGCGGCGACCCCTTCATCTTCGGCCGCGGCGGCGAGGAAGTGGAAGCGCTGCGCGAAGCCGGTGTCGTCGTTGACGTCGTGCCGGGGATTTCCTCGGCGCTCGGCGCCGCTGCGTCGATGCAGGTCCCCCTGACGCATCGCGATGCTGCGCAGTCGGTCACGTTCGTGACGGGCCATGCAGCGCTCGGCAAGGAGCCCGATCTCGACTGGATCTCACTCGCGCGGCCCAACCAGACCGTCGTGGTGTTCATGGGCGTTGGCACGGCGGGCATGATCGCCGCGCGCCTGATCGCTGCGGGCCGCCATCCTTCGACGCCGGTGGCCGTCATCGAGAACGCGACCCGCGCAAACGAGATCGCCGTGTTCGGCTCGCTCGACCGCGCCGCCGAACTGATTCAGGCATCCGGCATTCAGGGGCCGGCCCTGCTGGTGATCGGCGAAGTCGTGACGCTGGCGAAGCAGGTGGCGCAGCCTGGCGCCGCAGAGCGGGCGGGCGCGTCTGCAGCGGGCGGCGCCAAGCCTTCCCTGTCTGAATTGTGGAGGATGTTCTCGTGAGCTCCGAACGTCCCAGGCTTGGCCCGGATATTCCCAAGGTGATCACGGCGTGGATCTCGGCCACGGGCCGCGTGGTCTATCTCACGAAGGATCGCAGCTGGTCGGAAGACCTGGCCGCCGCCGAAGTGCTGACCGGCATCGAGGCCAACGACATCCTGGTCTGGGCGTCGAACGACCAGACCCGCGTGGCCGACCCCTATTTCATGCAGGTGACCCCGGAGGGGGAGATTGCAGGCCGCGAGACGATCCGCGAAACGATCCGCGCACGCGGGCCGACCACCCATCCGATGTTCGGCAAGCAGGCGGGCAACAACTGATGCCAAACCGTCCGATCAGCAAGATGACGCTCTATGGCGATTCAATCTCGGGCAACTGCCTGAAGACGAAGTGGACCGCCGAATATCTCGACATCGAACACGACTGGGTCGAGATCAACGTCGTCGAGGGCGGCACGCGCTCCGACGCCTTTATGACGATGAACCCTTCGGGCCAGGTGCCGGTGCTGCGCCTTCCCGACGGCCGTATCCTGCCGCAGTCGAACGCCATCATTCTCTATCTCGCCGAAATCGGCGGCGGCGGAGACCTGATCCCGACCGACCCGTTCGAGAAGGCCAAGATGATGAGCTGGCTGTTCTGGGAGCAGTACAGCCACGAGCCCTACATCGCCGTGCGCCGCTTTCGGAAGCTGTTCCTCAGCCAGGCCGACGAGGAGCTTGACCCCCAGCTTCTCGCGCGCGGCCGCCGTGCGCTCGGCGTCATGGAGCTTCAGCTTACCTTCTCGAACTATTTCGTGGGAGACGCCCTCACGCTCGCCGACATCGCGCTCGTCGCCTACACGCGCGTCGCCGATGAAGGCGGTTTCGACCTGTCCGAATTCCCGAACGTGCAGCGCTGGATCGCGCGCGTCGAAACGGATCTCGGCGTCGAACATTCGAAGAAAGCCGCCTGATGTATCGCTATGACGAGTTCGACGAAACGCTGGTGCGGGAGCGCACGAAGCAGTTCCGCGGGCAGGTGGAACGCCGCCTCCGCGGCGAGTTGAAGGAAGAGCACTTCAAGCCGCTGCGCCTGCAGAACGGGGTCTACCTCCAGCTGCATTCCTACATGTTCCGCATCGCCATCCCGTACGGCCAGCTCAACGCCGCGCGCCTGCGCCAGCTCGCGCTGATCGCGGACAGGTACGACAAGGGCTATGGCCATTTCACGACCCGGCAGAACATCCAGTTCAACTGGATTCCGCTCGCCAACATCCCGGACGTGCTCGACCTGCTCAACGATGTCGAAATGCATTCGATCCAGACGAGCGGCAACTGCATCCGCAACGTGACCGCCGATCACCTCTCGGGCGCGGCGGCTGACGAGGTCGAGGACCCGAGGCCGTGGGCGGAGATCATCCGCCAGTGGTCGACCTTCCATCCCGAATTCTCGGCCCTGCCGCGCAAGTTCAAGATCGCGCTCACCGCCGCCGCGCCGGACCGCGCCGCTATCCTGCTGTACGACATCGGCATACGCCTCAAGCCGAACGCCGCCGGCGAGACGGGCTTTGAAATCCATGTCGGGGGAGGGCTGGGCCGTACGCCCTATATCGGCGAACTGATCCGCGACTGGGTCTCGAAGGAGGACCTGCTCAGCTATCTGCAGGCGATCATGCGCGTCTACAACCGCCATGGCCGCCGCGACAACAAGTGGAAGGCGCGTATCAAGATTCTCGTGCAGGAACTCCGCCCCGAGGAGTTCCGGCGTCAGGTCGAGGAAGAGTTCGCCAACCAGCACGAATGGGAAAAGGTCGCCCTGCCGCAGGAGGAGGTCAGCCGGATCGCGGCCTATTTCGCGCCGCCGGCGTTCGAGACGCTGCCCGAGACGTCCGCCCCGTTCGACGCTTTCCGAAAGGAAAATCGTGAGCAGGCGCGTTGGGCGCGCAACAATCTGCGGCCCCATCGCGTACCGGGCTACATATCCGTCCATATTGCGTTGAAGCAGCAGGGCGTCCCGCCGGGCGATGCGACGGCGGCCCAGATGCGCGCGATCGCCGACATCGGCGAGCGCTATGCGCTGGACGACGTCCGCGTCGCACACGAGCAGGATATTGTCCTGCCGCATGTGAAACTGGATGACGTGCCGGCGGTCTACGCCGCATTGAAGGCTGCGGAGCTGCATGCCTCCAACGCCGGGCTGGGGTCCGATATCATCTCGTGTCCGGGGCTCGACTACTGCAACCTCTCCAACGCGCGCTCGATTTCGCTCGCCAACGAAATCCAGGCGGTGTTCGCCGATCCGCAATTCGAGGACGAGGTCGGCACGCTGCACGTCAACGTGTCGGGCTGCATCAATGCGTGCGGCCACCACCATGTCGGCCACATCGGCATTCTCGGCGTCGACAAGAAGGGCGAGGAATTCTACCAGGTTCTCTTCGGCGGCCGCGCCGACGAGAAGGCGACCATCGCCACCATCCAGGGGCCGGGCCTGCGCCACGAGGAAGTCGCGCCCGCCATCCGTCGCGTGATCGACAGGTATCTGGCGCTGCGCCGCGATGGCGGAGAGAAGTTCATCGACACGATGGGGCGCGTCGGACAGGCCCCGTTCAAGGAGGCGCTCTATGCCTCTGCTTAAGGACGGCAAGATCGCGGAAGACGTCTGGGCGTCTGTCGAGGACGGGCAGGACCTGCCTGAAAGCGGGCCCGTGATCGTCTCGCTCTCGCGCCTCAAGGCCGATCATGTGAGTCTGCTGGGCGGCAATCACTCCGTTGGCGTGAAACTCGCCAACAGCGACGATCCCGCCGAGATCGCCGAATGGCTCGAACGCATCGGTCTCGTGGTGCTCGACTTCCCGAAATACGTCGATGGCCGCGCCTTCAGCCAGGCCCAGCTCCTGCGCCGCCGCTATCGCTACACCGGCGAGATCCGCGCCACGGGGCAGGTGCTGCGCGACCAGCTGCGCCTGATGATCCGCACCGGCTTCGACGCCGTCGTCATCGACGAGGCCGACGCCGAGGCGGTCTTCGATTTTTCCGCACACGAGTTTTCAGAATTCTACCAGTCGGCCTCGGACACGAGCGACACCGTCTTCGCCAGGCGCCAACGGGCGCGAGAGTTCAAGGCCGCCAGATGACCGCGCTCGCGACGACAATCGAAACTCCCGAAGACAAGGCTGCGCGCCTCAACGAGGAATTGCGCGGCAAATCTGCGCAGGACGTTATCCGCGTCGCCCTGCGCGAGTTCGGACGGCGCCTGACCTATGTGTCGTCCTTCGGCGCCGAAAGCGCGGCGATGCTCGGTCTCATCGCCGAGGTCGATCCTGAAATGCCCATCGTCTTCATCGACACGGGCATGCACTTCCACCAGACGCTGGAATATCGCGATGCGCTCGCGGCGCAGCTCAGCCTGACCGATATCCGCACGTTTCATCCGGTGAAGGAGGAGGTGCAGGCCGTCGATCCCAAGGGCGTGCTGAACAAGACCGATCCCGACGCCTGCTGTGAAGTGCGCAAGGTGCGCCCGCTCGCTCCGGCGCTCGAAGGGTTCGACGCCTGGATCACGGGCCGCAAGCGCTTCCATGGCGGAGGCCGCGTGCGCCTGCCGGCCGTCGAGTTCTCGGAAGGCCGCTTCAAGTTCAACCCGCTGATCGAGTGGGGCGCCGAAGAGGTCGAGCAATACTTTCAGGCGCGCGCCCTGCCGCGCCATCCGCTGGTCGCAGACGGCTATCCCTCCATCGGTTGCTGGCCCTGCACCGTGCGCCCGATCGACCCGACTGACGTCAGGTCAGGGCGCTGGGTGGGTTTCAAGAAGGAAGAATGCGGCCTGCACCTCGAACGGCAGGAGCGCCCGCGCGTATTCTGAACTTTAGGCAACACACAGCCACCCGTCCGGCGATCACAGCTTGTGGGTGGGCAGGCCTTGCGCGTTTTGGTAAATACCCTCTGGGTCAGGCGCGCGCGTCAGAGGCGTGCCCCCGTATTTGGGCCAAGGTGGCATTGGGCGAAGGTGACTGTGCATGTCGATCTGGTGGCTGCTTCCGGCATTCGTGGGTCTTGTCGGCGTCCTCATGCTGGTGGGCGGCGTTGCCCGTGTGTTCAAGGCCCAGCTGGGCGGCGGCATCATGCGCGTGCTGTTCGGCGGCCTGACGCTGGCGGGCGCGGCGATCATCGGCCTCGTCGGCCTAAACCTGCAGACCTATGCGCAGCTTTCGAAGGAATGGGCGGTCGGCACCGTCACCATCAAGCAGGGCGCGACCGCGCATGACTGGGTCGCCAGCATCGACCTGATGGACGATGGCAAGCCGCGCGGCCAGCCGGTCGACTATCAGGTGACGGGTGAAGAAATCTTCGTCGGCGGCCCGATCATCACGTTCAAGCCGTGGGCCAATGTGGTGGGCATGGACGCGATTTTCCGCGCCGAGACCGTGCGCGGCGGCTACTTCAACGCCAACTGCACCAACACCTACAACCCGCGTGTCGAGACCATCGACAATCCGGCTGATGACAGCCTGCTCGATTCCATCGCTGAAGCGTGGAAGTTCGCGGCTGCCCGCGAGGTTGCGCACAACACGCTGAGCGGTCAGCCGCTCGGCGATGGCGCGGTCTATGATATCGTCGTGACGCAGGACGCCGTGATGCTGAAGCCGCAGGAAGGCAATGCGGTTGCGCAGGGTCTGCAGCAGCAGGCGATCGACCGCCGCAGCGCGCTTGATTGCGAAGCGGTGACGTCGCCGGTGCAGACGCCATCGGGAGCGATCGAGTATCGCGCGCCGGGCGCCGCGTCGCCGAACGCGCCGCCACCGACTGTGACCCCGCAGGCTGCGCCGCCCGCGCCAGTTCCGGCAGACCCCGATCTGATCCAGCCGCAGGTGATGCCGCCGCCACCCGCGCCGGAACAGCGCCAGTAAGCCTCAGCGCCCCTCGCCCATGTCGGCGAGAACCCAATCGGTGAATTGGGCGAGATTGCCGCCGCTGAACAGGAAGCCGCGCACACCCGCCGCGCTTGCCGCGTCCATGTCGGTCTGCTTGTCGCCGATCATAAAGGACCGTTCCTTGATGACCGGGAAATCCGTCATCGCGCGGATCAGCATGCCGGGCCTCGGCTTGCGGTCGAAACTGTCCTTGCGATAGCGCGGGACCGTGCCGTCCTCGTGGAACGGGCAGTGGTAGATCCGGTCGATGCGGGCGCCCGATTTCGCAAGCTCCGCCGTCATCCAGTCGTGCAGCGCCTGCATCTGTTCTTCGGTGTAGAGTCCGCGCGCGATGCCGGACTGGTTGGTGACGACGAACACCCACCAGCCCATGTCGTTGAAACGGCGGATCACATCCTGCGCGCCTTCGATCCATGCGAAGTCCTCGGCGCGATAGATGTAGTTCCGGTCGACATTGATGACGCCGTCGCGGTCGAGGAATAGGGCGGGGCGCGCCGTGTGCAAGAGAAAGCTCCGATAGCCGCTGCGACAACGTCCAGATGCTGACGGTCGGGTCAAGCACTTGTTGCGGTAGACTCCGTCACGGTTTGTCGCCAGCCTGAGGCTCGCCAGGCCAGCGGGGGACGCTCGCGGTTCAAGGCGTCATCAATGGAGCCTGACCCATGGAACAGTTTCTTCCTTACATTCTCAACGGCGCCGGCGGCGCCGTGCTTGCGCCGATTGTCTCCAAGCTTCTTGGCGGCAAGGGCTTCGGCGACATCACCAGCATTCTCGCCGGGGTCGTCGGCGGGGTCGGCGCGGGGGCCGGTGCGGATGCCGCCGGGCTTGGCAATCTGCTCGGCGGCCAGGAGAACGCCATCATGGGCTATGTCCAGAGCTTCCTTGAAGGCGGCATTGGCGGCGGCATCCTCGGCGCCGTCGTCAGCTTCTTCACGGGCAAGAAAGCCGCCTGAGGCGCGGGCGGCTCAGGCTGTCTGTGCGGAAGCCGCAGCTTCGGAACCGCCGGCGTCCTCCGGCGGCAATTCGCCCGGCGGGTCTTCGGGTTGTTCCTCGAGCTTCGGCGCGCGGGCGAGTCCGCGCATCAGCGGCAGCAGGGAGATCGCGCAGATCACCGCCGCCAGCGCGAAGGCTGCTCCGGGGAAATAAACCGGGGCGGCGGGCGAGGTGTAGTAGTGGAACACCTGCGTCAGCATCAGCGGCGCGAAGATATTGGTCAGCGACTGCACGCTGGCGATGGCGCCCTGCAATTCGCCTTGTGCGTTCTTGGGCGTGCGCACCGACATGATCTGGTTGATCGACGGCCCGAGCACGCCGGCAAGGGCGCCGAACGGGATGATGAGGAACACCATCCAGCCCTGCGTCGCCATCGCATAGGCGGCGAAGGTGACAGCGCAGATCACGAAGCCGAACACCGCCATGCGCGTGGGACCGAAGCGCTTGATCAGCGGCCCGGTGAGTCCGCCCTGCACGACGGCGGAGCCGATGCCCACGGCGACCAGCGCCATGCCGATCATCCCCTCATTCCACCCGAAAGCGACACCGGCAAAATAGTTGAACGTCGCCGGATAGACCCAATGCGCCACGTTGAAGAGCCCGAGCGCCAGCATGAACCAGGCGAGATACGGCACCTGCATCAGATGCTTGAACGTGCCGAATGCATTTGCGCGCGTCCAGTCGAAGCGGCGGCGATGCTCGGGCGCCAGCGATTCCGGCAGGACGAACAGGCCATAGCAGAAGTTGACGGCGGCGAGCGCCGCCGAAGCGAAGAAGGGCAGGCGCGGATCGAACTGTCCGAGATAGCCGCCGATGGCCGGCCCCAGGATAAAGCCGAGACCGAAGGCCATGCCCAGCATGCCGAAAGCCTGACCGCGCGCCTTGGGCTCGGTCACGTCGGCGATGTAGGCGGCGGCGGTGGAGTGCGTGGCGCCGGAAATGCCGGACAGCACGCGGCCGAGGAACAGCAGCCAGACCGTGTGCGCCATGCCCATGATCGCGAAGTCGATGGCGAGCATGCCCATCGAGAGCAGCAGGACAGGGCGCCGCCCGAACCTGTCCGACAGCCCGCCGAGGATCGGCGCGACGAGGAAGTTCATCACGGCGTAGACGATGGTTATGTAGCCGCCCCACGGCGCAGCGTCGGAGAGCATCGCCTGCAGCGGCGCGAGATTGCCCGAAGCCGCCATCGCCTTGGCTTGCAGGACGGCGTCCTTGCCGTTCAGCAGTTCGGCCACGAGATAGGGCATCGACGGCATGATGACGGCGAAGGCCATCATGTCGATGAAGACGGTCACGATGATGAAGAAGAAAGCGTTCTTGCCAGGCTTCCGGCCAGATGCACCGGCAGGCGGAGCATTCGACATTGCATTGGCAGCGGGCATGTCCGGCTCCGGTCTGGGCCCAGCGCGGATACGCGCGCGGGCGTAGGCAGTCAATCAGGGGCGGTTATGGCGATTGCTTCGGCGCGCGGGCCTTCAGGCGTTCAAGGCCCGCGCGCCATTGTTCGCCCTGAAGCTGGTTGGTGCGGTTGAGGGGGAAGCCGTGGCGGGCGACGTGTTCCTGCGGGACGCTGTCCCAGCCGCGATGCTCGACTGTCACGCGCGTCTCTTCGCCGACCGGCTCGAACCGGACCTCGACTTCGGTGGCGTGATCGGGCCCGAACGTCGCCTGCCGCCAGCCGACGACCAGCCGCTCACCCCGTCGCCAGTCGCGCACGGGGCCGATCTCGAAAACCTTGCCGTTGGGCAGCCGCTCTATCAACCGGCCGGGTGCATCGCCCGCGGGCGGCTCGAAGGCGAGCTGGCCGGGGCTGCGCGGCGTGAAGCGAAGCATGGGCGTGTCGGCCCACCATGCGCCGATCTCCTGCGTGAAGATATCGAACGCCTGCACGGGCGAGCAGGGGATGCGCAGCGAGACGACGACGCGGGATGTCATCGCTGCGTCCGCTTGCGAACATGCGCGGCGAAGGCGCCAAGCTGCTGCGTCCACCCTTCCTCGGCTCGCGCCAGCCAGTCTTTCAACTCGGCCAGGCGCGGCGCGTTGAGTGCATAGACGCGCACACGCGCATCGTCCTCGGGATGACGGTCGACCACGAGGCCGGCCGCCTTCAGTTCCTTCAGATGGCGGCTCATGGCGGGGGGCGCGAGGCCAAGACGTTCGGCAAGATCGCCCGCGCGCTGCGGCCCCTGTCCCAGAACTTCCACGGCGCGGCGGCGCGCGGGATCGGCCAGCGCGGCAAACAGCGCATCGACATCGGGCTTGCGGCGCGTACTCATCGCGAACGCGCCTTCAGCATTTCCCGCTGGCCTGGCGTCATCCGCCCGAGCCTTCGCGCGTCCACGTTTTCAGGCCCGGCGCGTTCTTGTCCCACTGATCGGGCGTCAGCACTTCGACGGTCTGCGAGAATGTCCAGATGTGGCCCTCAGGATCGCGGGCGCGATAGGTGCGGTCGCCATAGAACTGGGTTTCGGGCTCTGCGAGAATGACGGCGCCATGCGCGCGGGCGCGTTCGCAATGGGCGTCGATATCGCCGGTAACCGCCACATGCACGGTCTGCGTGCATTTCAGGTCGATCGATGTCGGCGATTTGTGATCCGCGCTCCATTCATTGCCGACCATCACGCGGCCTTCGCCATAGATCATCTGGCTATGAGCAAGGTTTCCCGCTTCATCCTCGATCAGCATGTCGAGCTCGAAGCCGAAGGCGTCGCGCAGGAAATCCAGCGCGGCGCGCGGGTTCCGATAGCAAAGCGCGGGCGTGAAGACGGGGTGGGCCATGGGCGCTGTCCTTGCATGTCTCCCGATGAAAATAGTTCTACATTCGTGAAACTAATTTGTCAATGACGCGGCTAGCGCGAGCCGGTAGTGTTGCGTGAGCGGACAGGAGGAACGCGCGATGGCGCGCACATTCAGCTGGAAGCCGGCGCTGATTGGCTCGCGCTTCGAGGCGAGGGTGGACGACGCCGGCGCGGAGACGACGCGGGGCTCGCGGACGCAGCGCATCAATTTCAACGAGGTGACGGGCGGGCGGTTGCTGGAGCTCAACATGCGGACCTCGTCGGTGTCGCTGGTTCTGATGCACCGGAACGGCAAGTTCGTCGTCAATCATGGCGGGCGCATCACGGACGCCGCGCATGATGAGAATGCGGCGATGTTCGTGGCGGCGAGCGCGGCGATCCTGGAGGGGCTGGCGCGGGTGAAGCCGAAGCTTCAGCTGGATCTGGGCGGCGGCGTAGGGCTGCGCGCGACGATGGCGGGGCTGGGCGTGGCGATGGGGATGCTGGGCGTGCTCCTGACGCTGATCCCGCTGGGCGAGGGGCGGTTCGATTTCGACGGGATCGCCGTGATCGTCATGGGCATACTGATCGCGACCGGCGGCGTGGGGCTGGCGATGCGCTATAGCCCGTTCGCGAAGCTGGAAACCATCAGCGCGGCGGAGCTGGCGCGCGTGATGCGCAGCCATGTTCCGCGCGGCTGACTCAGATCAGGTGGATGTCGGCGAAGGAGACCTGGCGGCCGCCGGCGGCGTTGATCCGCGCGATATCGGCGCAGCTGCAGGCCTTGAGATTCTCGATGATCAGGCTGGCCTGGCGCTCGGCGGCGAGGGCGGCGGCGGCTTCAAGCTCCTCGATCGAGAAATGACCGGCATTGATGCGGACCCTGCCTTCGTCACGGAGCGATTGCGCGCATTCCTGGAATGACATGACTCGACGCTTGCCTCTGCTTCGCCGCGGGTGCGCGCGGCCACGCCTCCATCAGCCCGAACAATGCGGCGAAATCCGCCCGCTGAAGATTACGATGCAGTCAGCATCGGCCAGCGCGACGTTCTGACTCGGGCGCCCCACATTCATTCGCCCAGCAGCGCCTCGCCCTGGTTCCGCACATTGCCGACGGCGGGATTGGCGGGCCAGGCGCGCAGCCAGTCTGACGGGCAGGGCTTTAGCAGGGCGTGCGGGTCGCGGTCCTGGGTGTCGAGCCAGCGCGTGTAGTGCTGCGGCGAGAGGATCACCGGCATTGATGCGGCGATGCCGGCGACGGCAAGGTTGGGCTCGCAGGTGACGATGGCGAAGGTGTCGAACTCCGACCCGTCGATCATTGCGCGGCTCCACAGGCCGGCGAGGCAGAACCATGCGCCGGACGCGAGCGCGAAGGCGAAGGGTGTTCCGTTGCTCCATGCGTAGAAGCCCGAGGCGGGGACGAGGCAGCGGCCCTGCCGGAAGGCGCCGGAATAGGTGTTGCTGGTTTCGATCATGTCGGCGCGGGCGTTGAAGCTGGCGAACTTCTTTTCCGACAGCGGTTGCTTCCACCACACGGGCACGAGGCCCCAGAAGGCCGGCGCGATCTGGATCGCATGGCGCGGGGCATACTCGCCCTCTGGCGCGCGGCGCAGGATGGGCGCGTGGCTGCCGGGGGCGATGTTGTATTCGGCCTCCGGCGCATCGACGTGAGGCGGCGGCACGAGATCGAGAGCGGCGCGATAGTCGGCCCAGGAGATGGCGCGGCGGAAGAAGCGGGAGGTCATGGGGCGAGGTTAGGGCGGGTTGAGGCGCGGTGGAAGGCGGGGCGCGGGCGGAGAAGCGTTTTGTGCACGCGGGTGCGGTCTCGCAGGTTGGGGCCTGCGAGGCGCGGTTACGGGGATGCTCCGACAATCG
>CAZGWV010000097.1:11480-12599 GCA_964529555.1 uncultured Rhizobium sp. | reverse complement strand
GCCGCGCCTCGTCCTTCGACGGGCTCAGGATGAGGCGCTCCCACTGACGCTGGTTGAGAAGGCCTCATCCTGAGCCTGTCGAAGGGCGAGGCCGGGCTCGCCGGCGGTGGATCAGGCCACGATCTCCAGCGCATCGCCCACTTTCGCGCTCGCCAGCAGTGCGAGCAGGTCCGGCAGTGCGCAGGCGATGCAGCCTTCGGTGGGTGCATAATCCTCTCGCGCGACATGCAGGAAGATGGCGCTGCCTTTGCCGGGCATGATCGGGTGGTCGTTGTAACCGAGGACGACGATGACGTCGTAGATGGGGTCGTCGCGCCAGAGTTTTTCGTGGCTCGCCTCGAAGGGGAGGAGGACGGGGCAGTTGTAGAGGAGGCTGGCGGGATCGTCGCACCAGCCGGCTTCGGGGAGGAGGGCGTCGGCAGGGAGCGCGGTTTCGGGGCGGGGCAGGCGGTCGGCGCGCCAGAAAATCTGGCGCATGGGCCAGATTCCAAGGGGGGAAGCGCCATCGCCCTCGCGCTTGGCGGCGGCTGGCGTAACGCCGCTTCTGCCCAGGGCGCAGCGGGCCTCGCCGCCCGGCCAGCGGAGAATTCCGCCGCTTTGCGCGTTGAATGGGGACCCTTTGTCTGGGTATGGGGCCATTCTCTGTCCGCTTCGTGATGGGTTGGTTGGCTGGCAGACATTACCTAGACTTGGTATGCCCCGCAGCAAATATGAGCCTATCTTCAGGGCCGGGACCGGAGACGCCGACGACATGACCGCCGCCAAGACGATCCTGCTGGTCGACGACGATCAGGAACTGCGCGAGGCCCTGGCCGAGCAGTTCGAGCTGCATGAAGGGTTTCGCATCGAGCATGCGGGCTCGGCGGGCGATGGCATCAGGAAGGCCGAGGAGGTGAGGGCGGACCTCGTCATCCTCGATGTCGAGCTGCCGGACATGGACGGGCGGGATGCCTGCCGGCTGATGCGCAAGCACGGCATCGCGGCGCCGATCGTGATGCTGACCGGGCAGACGACGGATGCGGATGCGATCCTCGGGCTGGATTCGGGGGCGAATGATTACGTCACCAAGCCGTTCAAGTTCTCGGTGCTGCTCGCGCGCGTGCGGGCGCACCTGCGGAC
>CAZGWV010000097.1:7008-11380 GCA_964529555.1 uncultured Rhizobium sp. | reverse complement strand
GATCCGGCGAATGCGCGGCTGCTGCTGACGGAGAGCGGCGGGTATCGGTTGCAGGCTTAAGCGCGCCGAACACATCCTTCGAGACGATCGCCGCAGCACGGCGATCCCTCAGGATGAGGGTGGTGGGTGTGGCGTGATCGTCGATAGGCCTCATCCTGAGGGATTGCGAAGCAATCGTCTCGAAGGATGGAAGGCCGTGCTCGCCGTCCCTAGAGCCTGAACCCCGCAGCGGTGGCAAGCTCGCGCATGTTCACCGCAGGCCGCGGGCCGATGTGGCTGATGACTTCGCCGGCGCAGAGATTGCCGAGGCGGGCGGCGTCCTGCAGCGAGAGGCCGTGGGTGATGGCGTAGAGGACGCCGGCGGCGTACTGGTCGCCGGCGCCGGTGGCGTCGACGACGGGGGCGGCGGTGACGGGGGCGACCCAGGTGTCTGAGCCGGAGACGATGACGGAGCCTTTCGACGAGCGGGTGATCGCGGCGATCTGGCTGTCGTTGCGGATTTGCGTGACGGCTTCGTCGAAGTCTTCGGTCTGGTAGAGTGCGAGGAGTTCGGCCTCGTTGGCGAAGACGAGATCGCAATGCGTGCGCACGAGATGGACGAAGCTGTCGCGATGGCGATCGACGCAGAACACGTCGGACATGGTGATCGCGACTTTCCGGCCGGAGGAGCGCGCGACTTCAGAGGCGTGGACGAAGGCGGTCTTCGCGGCGGGTTTGTCGAACAGATAGCCTTCGAGATAGAGCCATTCGCCATCGGCGACGGCGCGCACGTCGACATCGTTGGCGGCGAATTCGGTGGAGGCCCCCAGGAAGGTGTTCATCGAGCGCTCGCCATCGGGCGTGACGGCGATCATCGAGCGGGCGGTGGTGGGGCCGTTGAGGAGGGGCGAGCCGAAGAAGTCGACGCCGGCGGACTGCATGTCGGAGACGTAGGCGGCGCCGATGGTGTCGTCCGCCACCTTGCCCATGAAGGCGCCGCGCCCGCCGAGGCTGCGCAGGCCGGCGATGGTGTTGCCGGCCGAGCCGCCCGAGGTTTCGAGGCGGGTGGCGGGCAGGGCGTGGTAGAGCAGTTCGGCGCGCGCCTCGTCGATCAGGTTGGTGCGGGCCTTGGGAATGTCGTGGCGGATGAGGAAATCATCGTCGACCTGGGCGATCACATCCATGATGGCGTTGCCGAGGGCGACGACGTCGTACTTCACAGGCATGAGACAGATTCCCTCGGGCGCGGCGGATTCATCGGTGGCAAGCCGGGCTGAGCGGACTTAAAGACCGGGGGCGCCGCAACTTCAAGTGCCACGGGGCGCGGATGCGCCCGGCGCATACCGGATCATGGGAAGACGCCTGCCATGCGCGAAATAGCCTTGCTGACGGCTGCAAACCTGGTGTCCGATGCGTCTGACAGGCGGTCGGACGCCTATCTGTTCGATGTTCAGCTGGAGATTCTGCGGGCGGGGCTTTCGCCCAACGGGTTTGCGTTGACGCCTGTGCGCTGGTCCGATCCGGGGCTGGACTGGACGCGGTTTGCGGCCGTGCTGGTGAATTGTGCGTGGGATTATCAGGACCGGCATGAGGACTTCCTCGCGGCGCTGGACGCGATCGCGGGGCTGGGTGTGCCGGTGTTCAACGACCCCGAAACGGTGCGCTGGAATATCCGCAAGACGTATCTGCGCGAGATCGAGGCGAAGGGCGTTGCGGTGATCCCGACGCTGTGGCCCGAGGCGCCGACGGCGGCGGATATCGTGGGCGCGATGGATATGTTCGGCGTCGACGATGTCGTGCTGAAGCGGCAGGTGGGCGGCGGGGCGCGGGCGCAGGTGCGGTACAACCGGGCGAATGTGCCGGAGGCCGGTTCGGTCGCGGCCACATCCGTCATGGACAGGCCGGGGATGATCCAGCCTTTCGTGCCGGCGATTGCGAGCGAGGGGGAGTTCTCGTTCCTTTTTGTCGACGGTGAGTTCAGCCATGTGGTGCTGAAGCGGGCGAAGGCGGGGGACTATCGCATCCAGGAATCCTATGGCGGCAAGTCGATGGCGATTGAGCCGTCGGGGGAAGATCGCGCGGCGGCGCAGGCTGTTCTGGATGTTCTGCCGGACAGGCCGCTTTATGCGCGTGTCGATATGGTGCGCGGGGAGGATGGCGGGCTGATGCTGATGGAGCTGGAGGTGCTGGAGCCGTATCTCTATCCGAAGGACGGGCCGCAGATCGGGGCGATGCTGGGGAGGGCGTTGCGGAGAAGGTTGAGGTAGTAAGCAACAACAACGAGTGATTGCTGGTGCTTCCCCTCTCCCCCTTGTGGGGAGAGGGTGGGGTGAGGGGGGCCGTGCCGCGGGCGAGGTGGTGACGAGTAGCTGACGTCTCGAAACGTTGCGCCGCCCCCCACCTCCTACCTCCTCCCCACAAGGGGGAGGAGGGTGCGATGAGCGATCGCCGGAATGGTGCGGCACTTCACATCCGCAGCCGGGCTCTTTCGCTCTCGAATCCGCGCGCTTACGTTTGGCGCTCGGGAGAACGCTCACATGCAGTATGTCTGCGATGCGCCGCAGGGGCGCACCTGGTTTCGTATTGAAACCGAAGCGGAGGCCGCCGAGGAGTCGCGGCTGATGCGCCATGCGGTCGAGCGGCATTTTCTCGGCGCGCAGCGGCGGGCGCGCGGAGCGTATGTGCCGGGGCAGGGGCTGGAGCGCGATATCGGGCTGAAGGCGCATCTGGCGCGGACGATGCCGGTGTTTCTCACCTTGCGCGCGGACGATGGAACGGCGCTTGCGACCGCGATGCTGCCGCCGGGGGGCAAGCCGCTGGGCGATTTTCCGGTGATAATCGTGGGGCCGGAGAATGGCGATCCCTATGCGGCGCATGCCGACGCCATCGAGGCGCTGGGCCGGCATTATGACGTGAAGCTCGAACGGGCGCGGTGTTATCCGTATGTGGGGCGGTAGGGAGTGCGCGTCCTTCGGCGGACAACGCATATCGTGCTTGCTGACTTCCACACCCATGAGCTAGCGAAGCGGCTCCTGCCTCACTAGCTATTGGCCATCATGTCTGAATTCACCCCGCGCGAGATCGTTTCCGAACTGGACCGCTATATTGTGGGCCAACCCGAGGCCAAGCGGGCCGTGGCGCTGGCGCTGCGCAACCGATGGCGGCGCAAGCAGCTGTCCGAGGGGCTGCGCGAGGAAGTGACGCCGAAGAACATCCTGATGATCGGGCCCACAGGTGTGGGCAAGACGGAGATTTCGCGGCGGCTGGCGAAGCTGGCCAAGGCGCCGTTCCTGAAAGTGGAAGCGACGAAGTTCACCGAGGTCGGCTATGTCGGCCGCGATGTGGAGCAGATCGTGCGCGATCTGGTCGAGGTCGCCATCGGCATGGTGCGCGAGCGGCGGCGCAAGGAAGTCATGTCCAAGGCGGAGGCCAAGGCGGAAGACCGCGTGCTCGATGCGCTGGTCGGCGCAACGGCGCAGACGTCTACGCGCGAGAGCTTCCGCGCGAAGCTGCGGGGCGGACTGCTGGACGACAAGGAAATCGAGATCGACGTGGCCGACACGGCCAATCCGATGGGCGGGTTCGATATTCCGGGGCAGCCGGGATCGAGCATCGGCATGGTGAACCTTGGCGAGTTGCTGAAAGGCTTTGGCGGGCGTTCGAAGCGTGTGCGCACGACGGTGAAGGAAGCCTACAAGCCGCTGATCCAGGAGGAGTCGGACAAGCTGCTGGACGACGACACGGTGAAGCGCGAGGCGCTGCGCGTGACGGAGGAGGACGGGATCGTCTTCCTCGACGAGATCGACAAGATCGCCTCGCGCTCGGAGCGGGCAGGGGCGGATGTCTCGCGCGAGGGCGTGCAGCGCGATCTTCTGCCGCTGATCGAGGGGACGACGGTTGCGACCAAGCACGGTCCGGTGAAGACGGATCATATCCTGTTCATCGCCTCGGGCGCTTTCCATGTGGCCAAGCCGTCTGATCTGTTGCCGGAATTGCAGGGCAGGTTGCCGATCCGCGTGGAGCTGAAGGCGCTGTCGCGCGACGATCTCAAGCGCATTCTCATCGAGCCGGAAGCGAGCCTCATCCTGCAATACACGGCGTTGATGAAGACGGAGGGCGTCGAGCTGTCGTTCGCGCCGGACGCCATCGAGGCGATCGCGGACATTGCGGTGCAGGTGAACGATAGCGTCGAGAACATCGGCGCGCGGCGGCTGCACACCATCCTCGAGCGCGTGCTGGACGAGATCAGCTTCACGGCGTCGGACAAGGCGGGCGAGACGTTCGCGATCACCGGCGCCTATGTGCGCGAGAAGGTGGCCGCGATGGCGGGGGACAAGGATTTGTCGAAGTATATTCTCTGATCTGACAGCGGTGAACACGCCCTCGTGGTTCG
>CAZGWV010000097.1:0-6908 GCA_964529555.1 uncultured Rhizobium sp. | reverse complement strand
CGTTCGCCTGACTTTGTCAGGCGAACTGCTCACCATGAGGGCTGAGTTACCGTCGCTCGCGAGAGGCCCCTCATGGTGAGCAGCGACCAAAGGGAGCGCCCGTCGAACCACGAGGGGCCGGGCTCACGACCTCAGTTCCCCAACAGAACCTACACCGCAGCCGGCTTTCTGATCGGCATGTGCTTCTTGCCCCAGTCCTTCAGCCCGATCAGCGCCGGGGCGAAGTCGCGGCCCTTGTCCGAGAGGGTGTAGGCGTAGCGTAGCGGCTTTTCGGAGTATGCGTTCCTTTCCAGAACGCCCTGGTCGACCAGGCGCTTCAGGCGGTCGGAGAGGATGTGGCGGGTGACGCCGAGGCTTGCCCGGAACTCCTCGAACCTTGATTTTCCGAGGAAACAGTCGCGGACGATCAAGAGGGTCCAGCGGTCGCCGATGACGGACATGGCGCGGGCGACGGGGCACCAGTCGGTGGCCAGTTCATCCCACTTGCTTGCTTTAGTGCCTCTATCGCGTTCCATTTCAGAACCATGCACTGATTGCAGCTTCGGGGAAAGGGTGTAAGTTCCTTTTATGAACGGAGGGTTGCCTTATGGCCGAACGCAAGGCGGTTCTGGTGGTGGGCGCAGGGGATGCGACCGGCGGGGCGATTGCCCGGCGGTTTGCGCGTGAGGGCTATGTCGCGGTCGTCACGCGGCGGGAAGTCGCCTCGCTCGATGGGCTGCTGGCGCAGATCCGGGCGGATGGCGGCGAGGCGGCGGGCTTCGGGTCGGACGCGCGCGACGAGGACCAGGTGGTGGCGCTGTTCGAGAAGATCGAGCGGGAGATCGCGCCGCTGGAGGCGGTGATCTTCAACATCGGCGCGAACGTGATGTTTCCGATCCGCGAGACGACGGCGCGCGTCTACCGCAAAGTGTGGGAGATGGCGGCGTTCGCCGGTTTCCTCGTGGGGCGCGAGGCGGCGAAGGTGATGGTTCCGCGCGGGCGGGGCACGATCATCTTCACGGGCGCGACGGCGTCGATCCGGGGGCGGGAGGGGTTCGCCGCTTTTTCGGGCGCGAAGTTCGCGCTGCGGGCTCTGGCGCAGGCGATGGCGCGCGAGCTGGGGCCGCAGGGCGTGCATGTGGCGCACACGATCATTGACGGCGCCATCGACACGGAATGGATCGCGAAGAATTTCCCGCAGCGATACGCGCTGAAGGAGCAGGACGGGATTCTGAATCCCGAGCATATCGCGGACGCCTACTGGATGCTGCATGCACAGCCGCGCGATGCGTGGACGCATGAGCTCGATCTGCGTCCGTGGATGGAGAAGATGGCGTAAACCGCGCAACACAAACAGGGAGGCATGGACGGATGCCGAAACAGGTTGAGTTCTTCTACGACTTCACGAGCCCGACGGCGTATCTGGCATGGCGGCGTTTGCCGGGCGTGCTGGAGCGGACTGGGGCCACGGTGAAGTATCGCCCGATGTTTCTTGGCGGCGTGATGCAGACGACGGGCAACCGTCCGCCGGGAACGCTGCCGCAGAAGGCGCGGTGGATGGCGGAGGATCTGCAGCGTTGGGCGAAGAAGTACGACACGCCCTACAAGCTCAACCCGCACTTTCCGATGATGACGCTGATGGTGCAGCGCGCGGCGCAGGCATGGGTGGAGCGGCCGGATTTCGAGCGCTACATGAAGGCGGTCTTCGACGCGGCCTGGCAGGATCAGAAGAATATCGCCGACAAGGCCGTACTTGCGGACGTGCTGGCGGCGGCGGGGTTCTCGCCCGAGGAGTTCTTCGCGGCAGCCGAGAACCCCGCGAACAAGGAGAAGCTGAAAGCGACGACGGACGAGGCGGTGGCGCGCGGCGTGTTCGGCGCGCCGACGTTTTTTGTGCAGACGCCGGATGGGGAAGAGATGCACTTTGGGCAGGATCGGCTGGATTTCGTCGAGGACGCATTGCGGCGGGCGTGAGGTTTGTGCGCTGAACACATCCTTCGAGACGATCGCTGCGCGATCCCTCAGGATGAGGCCTGCTGGCTTTGAGATATCACAGCAGCCACCACCCTCATCCTGAGGGATCGCCGGAGGCGATCGTCTCGAAGGATGTGTTCGACGCGCTGACGCGCTACTCCCCCGTCTTCGCCTCGTACAAACACAAGTCGCGGATGACGCATTCGGGGCAACCGGGTTTGCGGGCGAGGCAGGTGTAGCGGCCGTGGAGGATGAGCCAGTGGTGGGCGCCGCGTTTGTATTTTTCTGGCGTGATTTCGAGCAGCTTCTTCTCGACTTTCTCGGGCGTTGATTCCGGCGCGAGGCCGGTGCGGTTGGAGACGCGGAAGACGTGGGTGTCGACGGCGATGGTGGCTTCGCCATAGGCCTCGTTGAGGACGACGCTGGCGGTCTTGTGGCCGACGCCGGGGAGGGCTTCGAGGTCTTCGCGCGTGCGGGGCGTCTGGCCGTTGTGTTTTTCGAGGATCAGGCGGGAGAGGGCGATGACGTTCTTCGCTTTGTTCCGCCAGAGGCCGATGGTGCGGATGTGGCTGGCGACGCCCTCTTCGCCGAGGGCGAGCATCTTCGCGGGCGTGTCCGCGATGCGGAAGAGGTCTTTCGTCGCCTTGTTGACGCCGACGTCTGTGGCCTGCGCGGAGAGCGCGACGGCGACGATGAGGGTGTAGGGGTCCTTGTAGTCGAGTTCGGTTTTGGGGTCGGGGCGGGATTTGGCGAGGCGTTTGAAGATTTCGGCCGCGGTTTCGCGGGAGACGCTTTTGGGCGTCTTCGGCGCGGGTTTGCGTGTGGGCTTTTTCTTCGCGGCGGGCATGGAGGGGTTCTAGGGGCGGAGTGGTGGAGGCGAAAGTGGTTGTTGGCGCGCATCAACAATGTCTGTCATTCTGGACGCACGCGACAGCGTGTGAGCCGGAACCCAGGGGCGGCGGGCGCCGGTGAGTGTGGCTCCTGGGTTCCCGCTCTTCGCCCTTCGGGCTTCGGCGGGAATGACAGGCGTCGGGTAGGGGTTGCTCCCGTGATCTTCGCCCCTAATCTCCTCCCCATGTCCACCATCTATCTCGATGCCGTGCTGGAGCCGCCGCAGTCGCTTTCGGCGCGAGGGCTCAATCGTGTGATGATGATCCTCGGGGGGATGAGCTTTGTCTCGGGGCTGGGATTCGTGCTGGCGGGGGCGTGGCCTGTGACGGGATTTCTCGGGCTCGAAATCCTGGCGCTGTGGTGGGTGTTCAAATGGTCGGCGCGGGCGCAGACGGCGCGGACCTATGTGTGCGTGACGGCGGATGCGGTGACGGTGCGCAAGGTCGATGGCTGGGGCAGGGAGCGGCGCGCGCGGGTGTCGTCCTATTTCGCGCGGGTGGAATACGATCGCGCGGCGAGCGGGGCGAATGCGCTGCGGCTGGCGACGTCGCGCGTGGTCTATCCGCTGGGCGAGCATCTGACGCCGCGCGAGCGCGAGAGTTTTGCGAAGCGGCTGGATCAGGCGCTGGGCGAGGCGCGGCGTGAACGGCATTCGGGAGATGAGGCATGAGCGTTGAGTTCCTGCATGCGATGGTGCGCGTGGGCGATCTTCCGGCGGCGCTGAAATTCTTCTGCGAGGGGCTGGGCCTGAAAGAGGTGCGGCGGAACGATTATCCCGACGGGAAATACACGCTCGTATTCCTCGCGTCGGAGGAAGACATCGCGCGCTCGGGATGGAGCGGCGAAGGGCGGTTTCCGGCGGGGCTGCCGATGGTGGAGCTGACGCACAACTGGGGCGAGGCGGATTATGCGGGCGGGCGGAATTTCGGGCATCTGGCGTATCGCGTCGGCGATATCTATGCGGCGTGCGAGCGGTTCGAGAAGATCGGCGTGACGATCAGCCGGCCGCCGCGCGACGGGCGCATGGCGTTCGTGCGCTCGCCGGACGGGATTTCGATCGAGCTGCTGCAGAAGTCGGAGCCGCTTCAGCCCAGGGAGCCGTGGGCGTCGGCGCCGAATGTGGGGAGCTGGTAGCGATCAGGTATTGGCGGCGGCGAGCAGCAGGAAGAGGTCGTTCAGCTGTATGCCGAAGAAGCTCAGAATGCCGATGATCGCGAGCGCCATGCCGCCGAGCAGGACGGCGTATTCGATCGCGGTTGCGCCGGAACGGTCGCGCGCGAGATGTGTGATCGGTTTCATGGAGTTCCCCAACTCTGTGCGCGGTCAATCTCGCTGTGGCATGTGAATGGCGAGAGAATGATGGGCGCGGGATTTGGGGAATGCGGGAAGGGGTTGGGTAACCACGCTACAGCACGGCCTGTGGAGCCAGACCCCCACCTGTCCGCCCCCTAAACGGGGCGGGACCCTGAAGCGATTACCCTCCTTCAAAGTGAGGTAAGTTCTCTCAACATGGTTCCGCCCCGTTTAGGGGGCGGACAGGTGGGGGTCTCTATCAACGTTCGCCAATATTAGTGATAGCGCCCGGACTATTTTCGCACCGGCTTTGCGGGTTTCACTTTGGGTGGCGGTTTGGGCTTGGCGACCTTGGCGGGTTTTGCCTTCACCGGCTTTTCGGGCTTGGGTGGTTTCGCAGGCTTCGGCGCCGGATTCGGTTTTTGCGGTTTGCCGTTCGCTTTCACCGGACGTTTAGGCGGCGCCGTGAGCGCGTCTTCGGGCGGGCGCTGGAAGCCGCCGATTTGAGCTTCGAGGACTTCGGCGATGGCGAGGACGTCCATGTCGCCGCCTTCGGGGCCGATGATCTGGATGCCGCAGGGAAGCTCGCCCGCGCGGCGGGGCACGGGGATCACCACGGCGGGCAGGTGGCAGACGGTGGCGAGCGCGATCCATGCGTGGAACATGTGATAGGGCGCGGGCTTGCCGTCGATCTTCATCAGGCGCGTGACGGCGTCGCCTGTATCGACATGCTCGAACGCCGTGGTGGGGGCGACGGGTGTGATGATGGCGTGCCAGCGGCTGAAGAATTCCGACAGGGTGCGCTTGAGGCGGCGGCGTACTTCATCGGCGCGCAGCCAGTCATGGTGGGTGGCGGCGGAATAGGCGGCCCATTTGGCGAAACCGAACGGTTCGCCGCGCGCCATCCATCTGGCGATGGGCCGGCCGGCTTCGAGCGCCTTGACCAGCGGGCCGGGCATGTCTGTCGCGAGGATTGGCAGGAGGAGCCTGAGATAGAGATCGACGAGCGAGACGCCATCGACATCCGGCTTGGCGACGAGAACCTGTGCGCCTGCATCGGCTGCAGCTTCGGCGGCGAGTTCGACTGCTGCATGGCAGGCGGCGGACACGGGAAAGGATTTGTCTTCGGCCCAGATGCCGATGCGGCGCGCTTTCAGTCCGGTGCGGCGCGGCTGTGGCGCGGGGGCTTCGCCTGTGAGCACCTGGTACATCAGGCGCAGGTCGGGCACGTTGCGCGCCATCGGGCCCGCGACGTTGAGATCGCGCACGGCGAGCGAGCCGGGAGCAGGGGGGACATGGCCCTGCAGAGGCGTGCGGCCATAGGTGGGCTTCAAGGCGGCGACGCCGCAGAAGTGCGCCGGGAAGCGCAGGCTGCCGCCAATGTCGGAGCCGAGTTCGAGCGGGGTGATGCCGGTGGCGAGTGCGGCGGCGGCCCCGCCTGAGCTTCCGCCCGGCGTGCGCGAGAGATCCCACGGATTGTTGCTGCGGCCGTGGACGGGATTGTTGGTCTGGCTGTCGCCAGCCATGTAGGGCGTGTTGCTTTTGCCCCAGATCACGGCGCCCGCCGCGCGCAGGCGAGCGACGGCGGCGGCGTCCGGCGTTGCGGCGGGGCGCTTTGCGTATTCGGGCGCGCCGGCGGTGGCGGGCATGCCTTCGACGTCGAACGTATCCTTGATGGTGAGCGGCAGGCCGTGCAGCGGGCCGGCGGGAATGCCGGAGGCGAGCAGGCGGTCAAGCTCGGCGGCGCGGCGGCGCGCGGTTTCGAGATCGGTGCGGACGACGGCGTTGATGGCGGAGTTCACGGCGAGATAGCGCGTGACGTGTTCTTCCAGCAGTTCGACAGCCGACACCTGGCGCAGGGCCAGCCTGTCGATCTGCGTGCGCGCGGATGCGAAGATGTTGGCCGCCTGCGTCATGCCGCGCGCCCATCCCCCGTGTGTTGCATTTCCCACCAGCGGGCGTTTGTGACGCCCTTGTGTCATCGTCTATGCGCACCGGCGGCCACAAGCAAAGTGAAAGCCCGGAAACAATTTGAAATGCGCAGGTGGGGTTCTGCGGATTTGCCCAGCGTGGAACGCTAGCAGCGGCGAGAATGAAAGTTGGTTGGCTCCCCTCTCCCCCTTGTGGGGAGAGGGTGGGGTGAGGGGGGCCGTGCCGCGGGCGAGGTGGTGACGAGTAGCTGACGTCTCGAAACGTTGCGCCGCCCCCCACCTCCTACCTCCTCCCCACAAGGGGGAGGAGGGCGCGCTGAGCGCCAGCGTGATTCAAGCAGGCTTCGTGCGCGATGAGAGAGCGGCCCTACAAACCCAGCACGTCGCGCATGGAATAGAGGCCGGGCTTCTGGTCGACCGCCCATTTTGCCGCGACGAGGGCGCCGCGTGCGAAGACGGCGCGGTCGAGGGCGCGATGGCTGATCGAGAGAATCTCCTCGTCGGAGATGAATGCCGCGTCGTGGTCGCCGATTATGCCGCCGCCGCGAATGACGGAGAAGCCGATGGAGCCTTGCCTGCGCGGGCCGGTCTGGCCGTCATGGGGCGGGGTGCGGAGATCAGCGAGCGGGGCGCCGCGGCCGCGGGCCGCCGCTTCGCCGATCATCAGCGCGGTGCCGGAGGGGGCGTCGACCTTGCGGCGGTGGTGGCCTTCCGTGATCTCGATGTCCCAGCCTTCGCGCAGGCGGGCGGCGGCCTGTTCGACGAGGCCGATCATCAGGTTGACGCCGAGTGAGAAATTGCGGTCGCGCACGATGGCGATGCGGCGGGCGTGGCCGGCGA
>CAZGWV010000096.1:0-12677 GCA_964529555.1 uncultured Rhizobium sp. | reverse complement strand
GAAATCTGGACTGACGGCGCCTGCTCGGGCAATCCCGGCCCCGGCGGCTGGGGCGCGCTGATCCGCATCGACGGCGCCGACACCGAACTCCACGGCGGCGAGCCGGGCACAACCAACAACCGCATGGAATTGATGGCCGCCATCGCCGCGCTGGAATCTCAGCCCGCCGGCGCGAAGATCATCCTTCACACCGACAGCACCTATGTGAAGGACGGCCTCACCAAGTGGATCGTCAACTGGAAGCGCAATGGCTGGAAGAACGCCGCGAAGGAGCCGGTGAAGAACAAGGACCTCTGGGTCCGCCTCGAAGCCGCGGCCAGCTCCCACAAGGTCGACTGGCGCTGGGTGAAAGGCCATTCCGGCCACGCCGAGAACGACCGCGCCGACGCGCTCGCGAGACTAGGCTGCGATGAGAACAGAGGGCGCCGCTAGCTCGGCCGAACCTTCAACACGCCCTGCTCCGAGCCCGTGACCGTGACGCCATCGCCCACATTGATCGCGCCCTCCGCTTGCGCCAGCCACACCGTGTCGCCAACCTTCACCTTGCCGCGGCCCGCCGCGAAGGCCGTCGTCGCCTGACCCTGCTGGCCCACCATGTTGGCGAGCCGGTCGTTGAGATTGGGATGCGAGCTGGAGCGCATGCGCAGGCCTTTGAAGATCGTGCGCCCCGAAACCACGAAGGCGAGCGCGACAAAGCCGAAGAAGGTCAGCTGCCCCTCCCATCCGCCCATCGGCAGCGGGATGAGAAGCGCGAACAGCGCCGTGAGAAAAGCGCCGAGCGAAACCCACAGAAGATCGAACGTGCCGACCACAACCTCGATGGCCATCAGCGCGATGCCAAGGCCAACCCAGTGCCAGACCGTCAGGCTGGAGAGAAATCCGACGACTGCATCCATGACCCTCTAGCCCCTCGTCGCGAACGGACTACCGCCCGGCGGGCGCGGCGGCGTATCCGGCCCGCGCTTCACATTGTCGGTCAGCGCCTTCACGCCCTCGATGGCGCCGACAAGCCCGGCGAAGTCGGCGGGCACGATCACCGTGCGCTGCTGCGGCGAGCTGGCGAGCTTCGCGAAGGCTTCGACGTATTTGAGCCCGAGGAAGTAGTTGATCGCATTCACGTCGCCCTTGGCGATGGCTTCGGAGACGACCTCGGTCGCCTTCGCCTCGGCCTCGGCTTCCCGCTCGCGCGCCTCGGCGTCGCGGAAGGCGGCTTCGCGGCGGCCTTCGGCTTCGAGGATCTGCGACTGCTTCTGGCCCTCGGCCTTGAGGATGGCCGACGCCCTGTCGCCCTCGGCTTCGAGGATCTGCGCGCGCTTCAGGCGCTCGGCCTTCATCTGGCGGGCCATCGCCTCGGTGATGTCCTGCGGCGGCGTCAGATCCTTGATCTCGATGCGCGTGACCTTGATGCCCCAGGGCTGCGTCGCCGCGTCGATGACGGAGAGCAGCCGCGCATTGATGTCGTCGCGATTGGAAAGCACCTGGTCGAGATCCATCGAGCCGACCACGGTACGGATGTTCGTCAGCGCAAGATTGGTGATCGCCTGCGTAAGGTTGTTCACCTCATAGGCCGCCGGCACCGGATCGATCACCTGCGTGAACACGACCGCGTCGCACGAGACCATCGCGTTGTCGCGCGTGATGACCATCTGCTGGGGAACATCCAGCACATTCTCCATCATGTTCAGCTTGTGCCCGACGCGGTCCACGAAGGGCATGATGAAGGCAAGGCCCGGCGAGAGCGTGCGCGTGTATCGCCCGAACTGTTCGACCGTGTACTGATAGCCCTGCGGCACCACCTTCACGGCGCTGAAGATGATGATCACGCCGAAGATCACCAGCAGCAACGGAACAAGCAGGCCCGCATTCGCGCCAAAATCGAAATCCATCCCGCCAACTCCTTCGCGCCGGAGGCGCTGCTGCCTTATTGCAAGATGGGGCTGAATCAGGCGCGCAGCAATGCCGCCGTTCACCGATTCGGCCTTCCGCTGACACGAAAATGCCGGGACAGCGCCTGTCCCGGCATTCCGTTCGCTACGATAGTCCAGCCGGCGTCAGAGCTGGCCCAGCATGAAGTCCGCCGCGCTGACCTTGAACTCGCCCGGCCCCTCGACGTTGAGCTGCTTCACCACGCCATCCTCGACGATCATCGAATAGCGCTTGGAGCGCGAGCCCATGCCGAAGCCCGATCCGTCCATCTCAAGACCGACCGCCTTGGCGAAGGCGCCATTGCCGTCCGCCAGCATGACCACATCATCGCCCACCTGCTGCGACTTGCCCCAGGCGTCCATGACGAACACATCGTTCACCGAAACGCAGGCGATCGTGTCCACGCCCTTGGCGCGGAACTCCGCCGCCTTCTCCTTGTAGCCCGGCAGGTGCCGCGCCGAACAGGTGGGCGTGAACGCTCCGGGCACGGCAAACAGCGCCACCTTCTTGCCGGCCGTCAGATCAGCAATCGACAGGGGCGAGGGCTTGCCCTCTTTCATCACGGTAAAGGTCGCCTCAGGCAGCTTGTCGCCAACCTTGATGGTCATGGAGCAGTCTCCTCACAACAGGACAGGATCGTTCGCGCGACGACCTTTAATCCCTTTCGGCGCCAAGCGCCAATACGGGCGCGCTGACGTTGAATTTCCGGCGTCGAATTTCTGGCCTTGCCTTGGCGTCACCGAAGGCCCAGTTTGAACCCGAAGGAGGCCCGCTATTTGAAGGGCTCGCTGGCCGGAAAGCTGCTGATCGCCTCCCCGGCGATCGAAGACCCCCGCTTCAGCCGGGCGGTCATCCTCGTCTGCACGCACAACGAGGAACATGCGATGGGCATCGTCCTCAACAAGGTGAGCGATGAGGGCCCGCTCTCCGAACTCCTCGACCAGCTGGGCGTCGATGGCGACGAAGCGCCGGAGGATGCGCACATCCTGATCGGCGGCCCGGTCAGCCGCGAGCGCGGCTTCGTGCTCCACTCCGAAGATTATGACAGCGACGGCGCGACCCTGAACGTCTGCGAAAGCGTCTGCCTCACCGCAACGCGCGACGTGCTGCACGCGATCACCTCCGACGCCCCGCCCGAGCGCTTCGTCGTAGCCCTGGGATATTCCGGCTGGGGCGCGGGCCAGCTCGAAAACGAGCTGACCGAAAATGTCTGGCTGGTCGGCGAACCGGATGTCGCGCTGGTCTACGACCCCTCCTTCGACACCAAATGGAGCCGCGCGCTCGCACGGATCGGCGTATCGCCGGACCGGCTGCAGGTGAGCGGCGGAAGGGCTTAATTTCTCTCCCTCACTTCCAATCAGTGTCATTCCCGCCGCAGCCCGAAGGGCGAAGAGCGGGAACCCAGGAGCCACGCACACCGCCCTCGCAACCCCTGGGTTCCGGCTCGCACGCTTCGCGCGCGTTCGGAATGACAACATGAGATGCGTTGCCTCAGCGGCCACATGGCCAGCCCCCGCTCACAACCGCTTCATCCACCTTGCCAACCCGCCCCGCCTCATGCCCACTCCGCGCCAAATGGAGACTCCCATGCGCATCGCACTTCTCGCCGCCTCGCTCCTCCTCGCGCCCGCCGCCTTCGCGCAAGCGCCGCTGCCGCAGAAGCTCGACCTGCCCGGCTTCCAGGCCGTGATCAGCGACGCCGGGTCGGTCTACGTCGCGGGCCAGCCCAGCGAACAGGCTTTGCGCGACATGGCGGCCAAGGGCGTCAAGACGGTCATCAGCGTGCGCACGGTCGCCGAGATGAACAACCGCGCTCAGGTGCCGTACGATGAGGCCGCGCTGGCGAAAGAACTCGGCATGACATTCGTCAACGTCCCGATGGGCGGCCCGACCTCGCCCTACACGCCCGAAGCGCTCGACCAGGTGATCGCCGCGATCAAGGCGTCCGACGGCGAAGTGCTGCTCCACTGCACCGTGGGCTGGCGCGCCAGCCACGTCTGGGCGGCCTATCTCGTGAAGGAAAAAGGCCTCAGCTACGAGGAAGCCATCCGCCAGGCCGAAGCCATCAACCTCAATGGCTACACCCCGCCCAATGGCGAGCTTCCGGTCAACAGCCTGCTGGGCCGCAAGCCGTAACAGATCGGAAAGCCCGCCCTCGTGGTTCGACGGACGTAGCGATGCTGAACGCATCGCTACTGCTCACCATGAGGGCTCAAACTACTGTCGTGAGCGAGAGGACCCTCATGGTGAGCAGCTCGCCTGACACGGTCAGGCGAGCGTCCCCTCATCCTGAGGAGCCGCCGCAGGCGGCGTCTCGAAGGACGAACCACGAGGGGCCGGGCTCACTGAACGCGCAACAGCTAATCCCTGAACGCCGCCACCTGCTCGCTCGTCGCCAGCAGCGCGCCTTCGGGCGACCACAGCTTCAGCTCGTGATCGAAGTATCCGCCCTCACAGCGGCGGCAGTGAACTTCGCTGAGGATGGGCCGCGCGCCGACCAGAGCGATCTCTTCCGGCGTTGCATGGAAGTGCGTGGTCATCGAGACGGTCGATGATGCGGTGACGGCTTCGCGCTTCCACATCACACGCGGCGGCGCGAGATCGACCATCGCGGCAAGCTGCAGGACGTCGAGCGGGCGGCTCGCGCGGTCCTGTTGCCAGACCAGCGAGCTTGCGGGTTTGCTGCGGTCGAGGTCGGGCGAACGCGGCAGCGGCGTGATCCAGCGCGAGCGGTACTGCGCGCCAAAGCCGGCGGGCGGCGTCCACTCGCCAAGGCCGGGCGTTTCGACCGGCGGCGCATCCGGCATCATGGCATCGGTGAAGCGCGTCGTCTCGCGCCGCACGCCCAGCGTCACCTGCGCATGGGCGCAGCACTTGCCGCCCTGATGCACCTCGGATCGCCAGAACTGCAGACGCGCCCCGGAACGGATCAGGCGCGTCGAGACGTCATAGGGGCCCTCGGTGATCGACTCGATGAACAGCACCGACTGCGAAAGCGGCCCGCCCTTGGCCTGCGGCTCGTTGAGAATGGCCTTCAGCAGCGCCGCCGCCGTCCATCCGCCGAACTGGCTCCCAAAGCCGCGATAGGCCGGATCGACCGTACCGGACCAGAGATTGTCGCCGGTGGCGGCGAGGACGATTGAATCGCTGAACGTGCTCATGCTCGCGAAAAAGCCCGAGCCGGAGCGCCGGTCAACGCGACGGATTGATTAGCGGGGCTGAACGGCCACGCCGCCCGCGCGGCGCTCAGTCGCCCTTCTGCCGCCGGGGCACGAACACCAGCCAGAACAGCAGGCTGGCCGCCATGCCGATCACCAGCGTCACCAGCGGCAGCCACGGCCAGTATTCCTGACGCAGCGCGCTCTCCGGCTCAAGCGACAGCAGGCCCGCCGCAATCGCAATCGCCGGAATGGCGCCGGAGAGAGACATGATCCTGCGTTGCCGTGGCGTGTGCATCTATTGCCCGTCAGACCGGAGACCTACCACCACTTCTCAGGCCGCGCCGTGAACCCGGCCGCTTGCTCGATCGCTCCGGCGACCTTGAAGCAGGCTTCCTCGTCGAGCGCCTTGCCGATCACCTGCAGCCCAAGCGGCAGGCCCTGCGCATCGAGACCGGCGGGCACAGCGATGGCGGGAAGGCCCGCCAGGTTCGCCGTCACGGTGAAGATGTCGTTGAGATACATCGCGACCGGATCATCGCCCTTCTCGCCATATCCGAACGCGGCAGACGGCGTCGCAGGCGTAAGCAGCGCGTCGCACTGTTTGAAAGCTTCCTCGAAGTCCTGCAGGATCTTCGTCCGCACGCGCTGCGCCCGCAGATAATATGCGTCGTAATACCCTGCACTGAGCACATAGGTGCCGATCAGCAGACGGCGCTGCACCTCGGCGCCGAAGCCCTTCGCGCGTGTCGTCTCGTAAGTGGAGGTCAGCGACCCATCGACCGTCTCGCGCGCACCATAGCGGATGCCGTCATAGCGGGCGAGGTTGGATGAAGCCTCAGCCGGCGCGACGATGTAGTAGGCCGGCAGCGCGTACTTGGTGTGCGGCAGCGACACGTCGACAATCTCCGCGCCCGCCGCCTTCACCCAGGCGATGCCCTGCTGCCAGAGCTTCTCGATCTCTTCCGGCATGCCGTCGACGCGGTATTCCTTCGGCACGCCGATCTTCATGCCCTTGATCGACTTGCCGACGGACTTGGTCCACTCGGGCACGGGCAGGTGCAGGCTGGTGGAATCCTTCGCGTCCCCCGAGCACATGACTTCGAGCATCAAGGCCGCGTCCTTCACCGTCTTGGCGAGCGGGCCAGCCTGGTCGAGAGAGGACGCAAACGCCACCATGCCATAGCGGCTGGCGCGGCCGTAAGTCGGCTTGATGCCCACAAGGCCGGCAAAGGCCGCAGGCTGACGGATTGAACCGCCCGTGTCCGAGGCAGTCGCGGCGAGGCAGAGATCGGCCGAGACGGCCACAGCCGACCCGCCCGACGATCCGCCGGCGGTGAGCTTCACGTTGGAGTTCCTGCGGCGCCACGGGTTGGCCGGCGGGCCGAAGCGCGAGGTCTCATTCGACGAGCCCATCGCGAACTCGTCCATGTTGAGCTTGCCCAGCATGACGGAGCCCGCGTCCCACAGATTCTGCGTGACGGTGCTTTCATAGGTCGGCGTGAACTCGCCGAGGATATTGGAGCAGGCCGTCGTGCGCACGCCCTTGGTGGAGAACAGGTCCTTGATGCCCAGCGGCGCGCCTTCCAGCTTGCCGCCCTCGCCCTTGGCCAGCTTCGCATCCGACGCCTTCGCCATGTCCAGCGCCTTGTCCGCCGTGACGACGACATAGGCGTTGAGCGCCGCATTCGACTTGTCGATCTGCGTCAGGAAAGCCTGCGTGATTTCCTGCGAGGAGAATTGCTTCGCCTTCAGGCCATCGACAGCATCGGCAAGCGTGAGTTGGGTGAGGTTGGTCATCTGGCTCTGTTTCGCAGTCTATCAGTTCGTAGGCGGAATGCCGCCGCGCATGTCGTGGTCGTAAGCCGCAAACAATTCGAGCATCTTGTCGATGCCGATCCCCTCACGCTGCTCGACCAGCAGCGGGTGCTGGTTGTTCATGCCCGCCTGCATGCCATGCACGATGAGCACGGGCGGGCCGCCATCCATGTCCTGGAAAGCCGTGCCGACCAGGTTGTAGGTATCGGGATAGCCGCCGATGCGGTTCACGAGCCGCGCCCGCACGCGCGTGGCCGGGTTCAGCTTGTTGTTCCGGTAGTCGCTGAAGAACTGCTCGAACTCGGCGCGATCGAGGTTGGCCCACACGGTATACATGAAGGCAAACGGCGCTGCGCCGATGATGCGGATCGGCAGGCGCGCGCGCATCGCGAAGAACTTGCCCTGCACGACGCAGAAATTGCTCGACAGGAAATCGCCGTCGAGACGCATGGCGTCGTCGGGCTCATAGTCGTCCTTGCCCTGCCAGCCGACCGGATGGTGCAGGTTGATCGGGAACAGGCCGACATGACGCTCGCCGCACGAACAGGCGAAGCCCTGCGTGGTGAAGGTATGCCAGCGCGGATCGGCGATCTCGGGGGCGTTGGTTTCCATTGCGCGCTCCTATTCGACAACTTTGGGCACGACGAAGAAGCCGTCTTCCGACTTCGGCGCATTGGCGAGAACCTGATCCTGAATGCCGCCGTCGGTGATGACGTCCTCGCGCATCGGCAGGGTCATCGCGACCGGCGTGGTCATCGCCTCGACGCCCGCGATATCGACTTCGTTCAGCTGCTCGATCCAGGCGAGAATGCCGTTCAGCTCCTTCGCCATGGGCTCAAGGCGTTCCTCCGGCACGGCAATCCGCGCCAGCCGGGCGACCTTTCGGACGGTGTTCTTGTCGACGCTCATTGAAGCCTCAGCTCACGGAAATCGTGAGAAACCCGCGAACAGCTTCACGGATTTCGTGAATTGATTGCCCTAAACGGCCTCGCCCCCGGACTCAAGCATCATTCATCTTCTGTCATTCCGGGCGAAGGCGCGTAGCGCCGAAGACCCGGAACCCAGGGGCCAAGGGCAATATTCGAGCAGGTGGCCCCTGGTTTCCGGCTCTACGCGGCTTTGCCGCTCGGCCGGAATGACAAGACCCGTGATATTGGGTAGGCGGAACGCATGCCTGTCGTTTCGCTTGAAGACCTGCCGCCCAAAGGGGCGTTGCTGGGGCTGGACCCCGGATCGAAGGCCATTGGCGTGGCGGGATCGGACGCCAGCCGGCTGATCGCGACGGGGATCGAGACCATTGTCCGAGGCAAGAAGCTGGCCCCGGCGCTGGACCGGATTTTCGCGCTTTACGACGAACGGCAGTCGGTCGCCCTCGTTATGGGCCTTCCGGTGAACATGGACGGGACCGAAGGACCGCGCGCCCAATCCGCCCGCTCGCTGGCGCAGAATATCCTCGGCCGCCGCGATATCCCGATCCTGCTGTGGGACGAGCGCCTTTCCACCGCCGGGGCCGAGCGCGCCCTGCTGGAAGCCGACGCCAGCCGCGCACGCCGGGACGAGGTCATCGACAAGCTCGCAGCCGCCTGGACGCTGCAGGGCCTCATCGACCGGATACGCTATTCCGCATGAGCGCGCTCTGTCCGCCCGCGCGATTCCCGCCGCGATCTGCCTTGCGAGCTTGTTTGGTTAAGGGATTCGACGTTTCCGGCCGCCTCCCTTGCCCACCCCGGCCAGCCTCGCTATCACCTCCGAAATCGCGAGACAGCACATGGCGGACTACGCCTTTCCCCATCGACACCTCCTGGGTATCGAGGGCCTGAACCGGCTCGACATCGAGACATTGCTGGAACTGGGCGACAGATATGTCGAACTGAACCGGCGGCGCGTGAAACATGCCGATACGCTGGCCGGGCGCACGCTGGTCAACCTGTTCTTCGAGAACTCCACCCGCACGCAGGGCTCGTTCGAGATCGCCGGCCGCCGCCTTGGCGCCGATGTGATCACCATGCCCATCGCCACGTCTTCGGTGAAGAAGGGCGAAACGCTGATCGACACGGCCATGACGCTCAACGCAATGCGGCCCGACCTGCTGGTGATCCGCCACGGGTCTTCGGGCGCGGTGAAGCTGCTGTCGCGCAAGGTGGACTGCGCAGTCGTCAATGCAGGCGATGGCACCCACGAGCATCCGACACAGGCATTGCTCGACGCGCTGACCATCCGCCGCCGCCTTGGCGATATCGGCGGGCTTCGTGTCGCGATCTGCGGCGACATCCTGCACAGCCGCGTCGCGCGCTCGAACGTCGCCTGCCTCAACCAGCTTGGCGCGCAGGTGCGGCTCATCGCTCCCCGCACGCTCACCCCGCCAGGAGCCGCGGGCTGGGGGGCGGAAGTCTTCACCGACATGCGCAAGGGCCTCGAAGGCTGCGACGTCGTGATGATGCTGCGACTTCAGCAGGAGCGGATGGATGGCGCCTATCTGCCGTCCGCGCGTGAGTTCTTCCATTTCTACGGCCTCGACGCCGACAAGTTGCGCCACGCCAAACCGGATGCGCTCGTGATGCACCCCGGCCCGATGAACCGGGGCGTCGAAATCGAGAGCGGCATCGCCGACCACAAGACGCGCTCGCTGATTACAGAACAGGTCGAGATGGGCGTCGCCATCCGCATGGCCGTGCTCGAAACACTCGCGAAGAACGCGCCCGAGCCGGGAGCCGCCAAATGACCGGCCGCACAGTCATCTTCAACGCGCGTATCATCGACCCCGCCACGGGGCTCGACGAAAAGGGCGGCGTGATCATCGAGAACGGCGTCATCATCGACGCAGGCGCGGGCGTCGGCAAAGCGGCGACTGCGGACCTCAAGATCGACGCACACGGCAAGGCGCTGGCCCCCGGCCTGATCGACCTGCGCGTCAAAACCGGCGAGCCCGGCGCGGAGAACAAGGAAACCCTCCAGACCGCCAGCGATGCGGCAGCGGCGGGCGGCGTCACCACGTTCGTCGTGATGCCCGACACCGATCCGGTGATCGACTCCGTGGCGCTGGTGGACTTCATCAAGCGCCGCGCCGACGGCGTCGCGAAGGTGAAGGTCCATCCGGCGGCGGGGCTCACGCTTGGCCTCGACGGCGCGAAGATGTCGGAGATCGGCTTGATCCGCGAGGCGGGCGCGGCCTTCTTCTCCAACGGCGACAAGCCGGTGGAAGACGCAGGCGTGTTGCGCCGGGCGATGTCGTATGCGGCAAGCTTCGATGCGCTGGTCGCCTCGCGCCCGGATACGCCTGCGCTATCGAAGAACACCGTAATGAATGCCGGCGCGTTTGCCGCCCGCCTCGGCCTGCGCGGGGCGCCGCCAGAGGCGGAATGGATCGCACTCGAACGCGACCTGATGCTGGCCGAAACAACAGGTGTGCGTCTGCTGGTCGATTGCATCTCGACCGCGCGGTCGTTGGCGGCGGTGGAACGTGCGCGAAAGGCGGGCGTGAAAGTATCGTGTTCGGTCGCCAGCTATTCGCTGTTCTTCAACGAACTCGATGTCGGCGACTATCTCACCTACTGCAAGGTGCAGCCGCCCTTCCGCAACGAGACTGATCGCATGGCGCTGATCGACGGCCTGCGGCGCGGCGCGATCGACGCCGTCGTCTCCGCGCATGACCCGCAGCCGACCGAGGACAAACGCCTGCCCATCGCGGACGCCGCCTACGGCGCAGTTGGCCTCGAAACGCTTCTCCCATGCCTGCTCTCCATCGCCATCCGCGAGGAAATTCCGCTCGCCGCCGCGCTGAAACCCGTCACCTCCGGCCCAGCCAGCCTGCTCGGCCTGCCACAGGGACGCATCGCGAAAGGCGCACCGGCCGACCTCGTCCTCTTCGATACCGCTGCTCCGTGGGCCTGCGACCGCGACGATCTCTCCTCGCGCTCCAAGAACTCGCCCTTCGACGGCCGCAAGCTCGAGGGCAAGGTCTTGCGCACATGGGTAAATGGCGCGACCGTGTTCGAGCGGGGCTAGGAACACATCCGATGGAATGGGGAATCTGGATCGGCGCGCTGGTGCTGGGCTATCTGCTTGGCTCGATCCCGTTTGGCCTCGTCATCACGCGGCTCGCCGGTCTTGGCGATATCCGCGCTATCGGCTCGGGCAATATCGGCGCGACCAACGTCTTGCGCACGGGCCGCAAGGATCTCGCGCTGGCGACGCTGCTTCTCGATTCCGGCAAGGCGGGGCTCGCCTGCCTCTTCTGCTGGTGGGGATCCGCACAGATTGTTGCGGGCATGCCGCTCAGCGATCTGCCACCCGATGCAGCCGGACTTCCATTCCGCACCGGCCTGACTGCCGGCGCCGCCGCTTTCGTCGGGCACTGCTTCCCTGTCTGGCTGAAGTTCAAAGGCGGCAAGGGGGTCGCGACATTCATCGGCTTGCTGCTCGCGTCGATGTGGCACGTCGGTCTGTTCTTCGCGGCGACATGGTTGCTGATCGCGGCTCTGTTCCGCATGTCATCGCTTGCTGCTCTCGTTGCCGCGCTTGCCGCGCCGCTGGCGATTCATTTCATGGGTTTTGGCCCATTCGCGACAGGCGTCGTGGCGGCGCTTGTGGCGCTGATCTTCTGGCTCCACCGCGCCAACATCCGGCGCATTCTCGCAGGAACCGAACCGAAGATCGGGCAGAAGAAAGCCGCTGCGCCTCCGGGGAGCGATGGATGAAGCGACGCACGCTCACGGGGGGAGAGCGGGCCGACTGGTTGAGGCTCACGCGGACACGCGGCATCGGCCCGATCACCTTCTTTCATCTGCTGGAACGCTACGGCTCGGCCGCCGCCGTGCTGGAGGATTTGCCCTCGCTCGCGAAGAAGGCTGGCGCGAAAGCGGATGTCCGCGCGCCATCGCGCGACGAGGTCGAGCGCGAGATAGTTGCTGCGGAGAAACTGGGCGCAGTGCATCGCGCCGCGTGCGAGCCGGATTACTCCGTCTGCCTCGCCGCCATCGATGCACCTCCGCCCCTCATCTGCCTGCGCGGACGGCGCGAGCTTCTGAACCGCCCCGCCATCGCCATCGTCGGCGCGCGCGACGCCTCGGCGGCGGGCCGCCGCATGGCCCGCGATCTGGCGCGGGAACTGGGCGAGGCGGGTTATGCGATCACCTCGGGCATGGCGCGCGGCGTCGATGGCGAAGCGCATGCCGCCGCGATGGAGACGGGAACGGTCGCCGTGGTCGCGGGCGGCATCGACAAGATCTATCCGCCCCAGCACGAACAGCTTTACGCCATACTGGCCGAACGCGGCTGCATCGTGTCCGAAGCCCCGATCGGCTATGTCGCGCAGGCGCGCGATTTCCCCAAGCGCAACCGCATCATCTCCGGCCTGTCTCTGGCGACCGTGGTGGTGGAAGCCGCCGAGAAATCCGGCAGCCTGATCACGGCGCGGTTCGCGCTGGAACAGGGGCGCGAGGTGATGGCCGTTCCCGGCTCGCCGCTCGACCCGCGCTGCCGGGGCGCGAACCGCCTGATCAAGCAGGGCGCGGCTCTGATCGAAAGCGCGGACGATGTGCTCGCGGCCATGCAGGGCATCTCACCGCCAACCTTCGACGAGCCCGGCGCCGACCGTTTCGATCCGCGCGATGCAGACGTGCCGCCGGCCCTGCTGCGCGCCGTAGCCGAGGCGCTGTCGCCGACGCCCATGCCTGTCAGCGAGATCGCCCGCGCGGTGGACGCGCCCCATCGCATGGTCGCCGCCGCACTGGCCGAACTGGAACTGGCCGGCAAGGCCGTGACGCATGTGGGCGG